>JADFUZ010000102.1 GCA_015222295.1 Chloroflexota bacterium
AATGTACGCATCCAACAAAGCCAGTCAGGCCGAGGAAGAAGCCGAAGAGAGCAACGAAGAGGAGCCAGACTAGCTGGAAGCCGTTTCGGAGGCGAGTTCTCTACGTCGGCCTGTTTCCCTCTTGTATGAACGTTAGCAAAAGGGGTAGAATAGCAACCCGCGGAACGAAGGAGGTGTACTGTGACTGAAGCAGAGCAAGTCTTTGTCGCGACGGGCGAAGAAGAAGAAGGCGAATCGAAAATGAAAAGGCCTCCCAGGAAAACCGAGCAGGCCGTTGACCTGCTGGACGAAACTCAACAGCGGGCCGCGGCAGCCTATCTGGCCTACATAGACGCCGAACGCCAGCTGGAAGAAGCATACAAGGACCAGGAGGGACAAGCAGAACGGGTCTATGGTGAGGTAGTGGAACGCACGAGGAAAGCTTGTGAGGAAAGTATCGCGCAGTCGAGACGAGCTTATGAGGAAAGCGTGACCCAGACCAGAAAAACCTGTGAGGAAAGCATTGCCCGGGCATTAAGAAGCCGTGATGACTCTGAAAGAAAAGCCCGAGAAGCCTACAGCGACACTGTCGCGCGCACGTGGGCAGTCTTCACCAAAGCCAGAAAATAGGAGCGGAACAGGCGAAATCGCTTCGCAACCAGGTTTCTCGTTTGAGCAGGCCGCAGGCACAGAGCTAACGTATTGGTGGTTGCGCGGGGCTTGAGCAGGTCAGTTACAGTAGAACCGGGATGTCCTCGAAGGTTTCTTCGAGCTTTCTGCTCTGGTATCCCAGTCCACGCTTGGCCTTCATGACAGAAATCAGGTCAACAGCCTTGGTGAAGTAGTCAGTGATTTTCCTGATGTTGCCGATTTCAGACAGGATCACCGTGACATCCAGCGAACCTTTTCCTCGGGGGTAATCACCACTCCGTATCAATGCATCTGGAGCTACGGCTCGCAGATTGTCCCCAAGTTGCTTGATTATCTCCATGCGCATTTCCTTCGGCGGACCCGTGACCAAGTACAGAGCCCTACCGGCATCCTGGGGTTCACACGTCAGCGACAGCTCACCTATGGCCTCGTCCATAGCATGGGCTGCCTTGGCCGTCTCAGCCATCTTGTCCCTGAAATCACGTTTCGGCCCGCACAGAGGCAGCCTTCGAGGCAGTCGCGAACTCCCTTGACCAAGGACAGTCCATCCTGCCAGGGTCTGTATAATGTCTCCGGCATCGAGCGTTTTTGCCCCAACATACCTCTTGTTGGTCTCCTCACCAGCACAAAGCAAGTTGTACAAAGGCTCAACCGCCCGGGCATTGATCGTTGCCAGATTGGTTTCAGCCGAAGCATTCTTCTTGACGTACCTCTGATTGTCAATGAGAAATATTGCATCCGCCACCAGGTAGGTGGATTTCAGGCACATGGCCGTGTTATAGACGGTTCTCGTCTCGGTTGTCTCCTCCTGCCTGAACGGCAAAATGATGATGTCATAGACTGGCTTGCCCACATAGCGCTCTTTCAGAACCTGGGTCAACACCCCTGCCGCGCCGGAACCGGTACCCCCAGCGGCTGCAGCAATAACCAAGAAAGCATCCGTCTCATAGAAACTATCCGCGGCCCTCAGAGAATCCACGACCTTATCGGTATCTTCTCTCGCTATCTCAGCGCCAAGCTCACTTATCTTACCCACTCCGTGACCGTTGGTACGTTGACCACCAACGAGAATCCTGTGTTTGTAATCAGCACTGATGGTCCTCAGCCCACTCAAATCGGCGACATCCGTGTTGACAGCAAAGGCATCAGCAAGTATGTCGATGCCCCGGACAGCGCGCGCCCTTTTGTTGAGCCGGACGAGCCTGTCGGCAATTCTGCCGCCACATTGACCCAGCCCAATAACCAGCAATTTCATGTCGTTTATTGTAAATAAACCATCATAGCAATGTCAACACGAGTCAACGCCCCGCGTTCGTTCCTGGCTTCCCTCATTGCCAGCGGCTGTGGCATTGAGCTTCAATTCGACTTGCTGGTCATTTCAACCGCGACCGCAGCATCCTTGCTACCGAGTAGTTCAGCCTGCGACCCTTATCACAGCGTTGCCATCCACCCTGCCGTGTGCGACTCCTACCAACACCTCAGGCAATTCGTCGAAATCGAAGGCCTCGAGCCTGGTTTGTATCTTGATCTCGCCTGCGATCCTCAGGAATTCCCTGCCGTCTTCTCTGCATATGTTCGCAAGGCTAATTATGCAGCGCTCCATCCAGATACGATCGTAATCCTTGATTTCTATTGGCGTACTCGTCACCGGTGCCAAGACTAGCCTCCCCCCCGAATCCAGTTGAGACAACCCGAACTCGACTAAGCTTCCAACCGGGGGAAAAACGATGCCCGCATCCAACCTGCACGGCGCTTCGTCTTCATACCCACCCACCCAGTCCGCCCCCAATTCCCTGGCAGCCTGCCTGTTCTTTTCACTCCTGGTGACCACGAAGGTCTGCACACCCCGGAATCTAGCAACTTGAAGGACATAGGAAGCGGTAGGACCAAACCCGTAGAGTCCCAACTTCTGCCCCTTTTCCAACAGCGTCAGCTTGAATGCTCTGTAGCCGGCTATTCCGGGACACATGAGGGGAGCTGCTTCACCAAGAGGCAGCCTCTCGCCCAGATGGAAGGCGAAAGCTCCTGGAGCTGTGGTGTACTCGGCATATCCTCCATTCACATCCCATCCGGTGAACCTGGCGTGAGGACACAAGTTCTCCCTGCCGGACAGGCAGAACTTACACTGACCACACGTGCTGTTGAGCCAGGCAACGCCGACTTTGTCACCGAGCTTGAAGCTCCTTGCCCCTGCCCCTAGCTCATCAACGATGCCTACTATCTCGTGCCCCGGAATCAAAGGGCTTTTCCTTAGCGGCAGGTCCCCTTCCACAATATGGATGTCAGTCCGAC
>JADFUZ010000103.1 GCA_015222295.1 Chloroflexota bacterium
GGAGCACTGGGTTCTTCGGTAGGCATTGCCCTCGCGGGCTCGGCCGGCGTAGCTACCTTATGCCAGGACCACCGGCAATTGAGGAACGTCATAATACTGGCAGCCATACCGATGTCTCAGACCCTGTATGGCCTTATAGTGTTGGTGATTGCTCTCACGGTGGTAGCTCCCAAGATATCCATGGTGCCTGACCCCGGTGGCAGCAGTCTCGCTGTACTCGCCCTCGGCGTCATGGCAGGTGTTGCTTTCGCTACCTCGGCGGCATGCAAAGGTTCAGTACTGGCGTCGGGCATCTCATTTCTGCCCAAAACAAGAGGGCGAATACTGACCAACTGTCTGATGCTGGCTGTGTTCGTTGAACTCATAGCGGTACTGGGGGTTGTATTTACCATAATGGCGCTGAGCATGCTGGGACTTATGTAAGCAAGGAACGGTGATGAGATGACAATTGGCGCTGAGTCACTGGCAGCAGTAGGAGGTGCTGTAGCGTTGGCAGGCGGTCTGGGGGGATCCGCAATAGGCATGGCTGTTGCGGGATACAGGGGCGCAGCTGTCCTCGCCGAGCAACCGCAGCATCTGAGAAGCGTCATAATACTGGCAGCCATACCAATGTCCTGTGGTCTGTACGGCCTCATTGTGCTAATCATCCTGTTGACAGTCGTAGCTCCCAACATTGCCGCCATGCCCAACCCCAATGGCAGCGGTTTTGCCGTGCTTGCCTGCAGCGTCATCGCGGCCTTTGCCTTCGCCTTCTCCGGAGCTAGCCTCGGCGCTGTGTGCGGTTCGGGCATCTCATCACTGATCAAGACAAACGGACGCATACTGACCAACTGTCTGATGCTGGCCGTGTTCGTTGAACTCATAGCTGTGCTCGGTGTTGTGTTCACCATAATGGCACTAAGCATGTTGGGACTCATGTAGGTGAGATTCTTTTTTGGAGGTGCGATATGTTAATCAGCCCTGAATCTCTGGCAATCCTCGGAGGAGCTATCGCATTGGCTGGGGGGCTGACAGGCTCTTCGATAGGACTCGGATGGGCTGGGTCCAGCGGGGTACATACGCTGACTGAGGATCCTGGCCAACTCAGAAATGTCATAGTGCTGGTGTCACTGCCAATGACGCAGACCTTCTACGGTCTCATAGTGCTGATACTCATCCTGACAAGGGTAGCGCCCAACGTCGCTGCGATGCCCGACCCCCGTGGCAGCGGGCTTGCTGTACTTGCCTGCGGGATAATCGCGGCTTGTGCCGAGTGCTTCTCGGCAGCATACCAGGGAGCCATATGTGCCTCAGGTATCTCTATGCTGCCCAAGACAAAAGGGCGGATACTGACTAACGCCATGATGCTGGCCGTGTTTGTGGAGCTGCTGGGAGTGCTGGGCTTGGTATTCACCATAATGGCGTTGAGCATGTTGGGGCTCTTCTAGGGGTGTCAGGAAATGAAACGAGTAGGCGAAGCGGTTCTTGACAAGGTCAAGCTCGAGGCTCAGAGCCTGGTGAGTGAGGCGGAGAAAGAGGCCCGGGAAGAAATCGAAAGAGCCAGAGAGCAGCGGGAACTAAAGCTGCGGGAAGAGAAACGCAGAATACTGGCAGAAGCTGAGGAGGAAGCTGCGAGGATCATAGCACAGGGCTTAATAGAAGGGCGAAAGAGGCTTTCGAGCACAAAGAACGACATCATCGAGGAGACAATTGGCAGAGCGAAGAAAGCATTGCCTGAGACCCGGACCAACGAGAGCAAGCTCTTGAGCCTCATTGAGGAATCCGCCGACGCGCTCGGCACAGACAAAGGGAGGGTCTACGTCTCTCCCAGAGATGTAGCTGCCGCAAAGCGACTTCTCCGCGGAAACAAACGGCTGTCCAGCAAGATAGCGGAGGTCAGAGAACTTGACTGCGTGGGAGGAGTAATAGCTGAGGATGCTCAGGGCACGATCAGGATAGACAATACGTACGAAACCAGACTGGAGATGTTAGTTCCAAGGCTACTGCCAGAGATGAACAGGGGGCTGTTTGGAGCACCGTAGGAGGAGGCCTTGCTCGACCCAAGATACGCTTACATCTCAGCTTACCTGAAAGGGGAAGAACCGAAGGTTATCACCTCCGAGCACATAGGTGCGATGTCGCGAGCACCCAATGTCCGGGATGCCCTGGCAATCATCAGACAGACAGACATAGGAAGCTATCTCGAAGGCGCACCTATGGAAACGTTTGAGGAGCTAGACGAATCTCTATGGCACTATCTTGCCCATCGCATCAAATATGCGGAATCATTCAAGTTCTTGCCCGGCGACATGCTGAAGGTATCCAGAACATACACCGTAAGGTATGACATCTCGAACATGAAAGCAGCTCTACAGGCTATTTCCACGGGAGAGAGAAGCCCGATGATTCCTGTTGGGGTTCTTAGCGACAACGAGTCGCTAGATGACCTTCTAGAGACTGAGACTGTAAGTGACATCATTGAGCTACTTACCAGAAGCAAACTGGGGGGCTATGTGCCGATCCTGGAGCAATACGAAGCGGACGGGGGAGCGAGGGCAAAACTCCTGGTCGAATCAGGGCTGGACGGGGAATACTACAGGAGCATGCTCAGCATGGCCAAGGACATAAGAGAGGGCGTCGTGCTTTCCAAGGCCTTCGGACTGATCATAGACCTGACGAATCTGCAGATTGCCTGCAGAGCCGTGCTTGAGGGCATAGGGACTGAGGCTGGCGATTGTTTCATCGCCGGTGGCTACATGATTGCGGAGACATCCCTGAAGGAACTGTTAACACTCAAGCTGGCTGACATACCTCGCAGACTGGAGAACGCTCAGCACCGCGACATAGCAAATGAGGTACTCAATAGCTACGACAGGAGCAAGAGCATCACAGCCGTAGAGGAAATCATTGACAAACACAAATTCAGACTGCTCAAGGAGATGCTGTCACCGATGGTGTTGTCTCCCCTGGTAATGGCCTGGTACCTGATCCTGAAAGAGGTCGAAGTACGAGACTTGAGGTTGGTGTTGAAAGCAATAACAGACCGGGTGCCTGTGGAAGACGTGAAGAGGTATCTCGTGTTATGAGCACGACAGCTGTCAGGAACCTGGGCATCGCTGCCATTGGGGACAAGGAGCTTGTTGACGGACTGAGGCTGGTTGGCATCAGCAAGTACTGCATAGTGCAAGATGACCGCAATATCGCGGGGGACGTAAGGAAAGCTCTCAATGAGTTCCTGGCGGATGCCGACGTGGGCGTGATTGTCATACTGGAAGGGTACGCAGAATACGTTGAGGATTTGATGACTCGGGTCAGACAGGACAAGAGAACGACCCCGGTAATCATCGAAGTTCCATCGAAGTTTGGCACGAAATATCCGGACATCGTAGGATACTACAAGGAATTCGCCAGGCAGTTCATAGGCTTCGACATAGAGATTTGAGGTCATGGCCTCTTGTCATGGCAAGAGAGCAAACTGGACGCTGCGGCTGATGTGAAGGGAACTCAGGAGGTTAGAACATGGGCAGAATATGGAGAGTCTCGGGCCCCCTGGTCATAGCTGACGACATGAAGGGCACCCAGGTTTATGAGGTTGTCGAGATAGGCGAACAGGGGATCGTGGGGGAAGTAATTGGCCTCGAGGGAAACAAGGCGGTAATCCAAGCCCATGAGGACACCCTCGGGTTGAGAACTGGCGAAGATGTCAAGGGAACGGGCAAGACGCTGAGCGTGGAGTTGGGTCCGGGCCTTATGGGAGCGATCTACGATGGGCTGCAGAAGTCCTTGCTTGCCCTGGCCGAGAATACGGGCTCCTTCATCAAGCGAGGTGCCAAGGCAGTGGCACTTCCCCGAGACAAGAAATGGCAGTTCACTCCCAAGGTCCAGGCGGGAGACAAAATCAGCGAGGGAGACATAATAGGCACGGTCCCCGAAACAGAACTGGTGGAACATAGAATCATGGTGCCGATAGGCGTCAACGGCACAGTCAAGGAAATACGTGAAGGGGACTACTCCGTTGAGGAGACGATAGCCAGGGTGGAGCATGATGGAAAGATCAGGGAACTCACTCTGATGCAAGAATGGCCGGTCAGGAAACCCAGGCCCTACAAGGACAGATTTGACCCGTCGGGCTTGCTCACTACTGGCATGCGGATTCTGGACTACATGTTCCCTCTAGCCCTTGGTGGGAAGGCGTCCATACCCGGGGGTTTCGGCACTGGCAAGACCGTTGCCCTGCAGCAGTTGGTCCGGTGGGCACAGACGGATCTTAATATCTACGTTGGTTGCGGTGAAAGAGGCAACGAGATGGCCGACGTCCTGTACAGCTTCAGAAAGCTCAAGGAGCCCAAGACCGGCCGGCTACTGCTGGAGAAGGAGATATTCCTGGCTAACACCTCCAATATGCCTGTGGTGGCCAGGGAAGCAAGCATCTTTGTTGGTGTCACGATGGCCGAGTACTTCAGGGATATGGGGTATGACGTCTTGCTGGTCGCGGACTCAACTTCGAGATGGGCTGAAGCCATGAGGGAAATGGGAGGCAGGCTTGAGGAAATGCCAGGGGAAGAAGGTTTTCCTTCATACATGGGTTCACGGCTCTCCTCTTTCTACGAGAGAGCGGGTATGGTCGGATGTCTGGGTAATCCCACAAGAAGAGGTTCGGTGACAGTAGCTGGGGCCGTTAGCCCGCCGGGGGCTGACTTCAGTGAACCGGTAACTCAGAATACGTTGAGAATTGTGGATGCCTTATACGCCCTCGACGTTTCCCTGGCGAACAAGAGGCATTTCCCCGCCATCAGTTGGCTCACCAGCTACAGCCTCTACGTGGACGCGGTCAGGGACTGGTGGAACGAATTTGACCCGGCATGGGAGGAAACCAGGGCGCGTGCCCTGAAGATACTACAGCAAGAGGCTGAACTGGAGGAAATCGTCAGGCTGGTCGGCCCTGAGGCCTTGCCCGAGGAGGACAAATTGCTATTGCTCACATCGAGGATGATACGCGAGGACTTCCTTCAGCAAAGCGCGTACCACGAGGTTGATACATACTGCACGCCAGGAAAGGCCGGCCTCATGCTTAGGACCATTACGAAGTTCTACGATCTGTCCCGTGAGATGCTGAATTCTGGAGCTGGTATCGAGAGCATCCGTTCGTCTCCCATGGTGTACAAGATATCCCGGATGAAGGATATCCCCAATGAGGATTTCGCCCAGACAGCCGGGGAATTGTGGTCGGAGATGGAAGGAAGCCTGGTAGCTCGTAAGCGGGTCGCTTGAAGACTGGAAGAATGCCATGGTATTGAAGGAGGAAGTTCATGGATTTCTCTTCGCTCTATGTTAAGGAAGGAAAGGCCATCAGCAGGGCTAAGGGGTCTTTGTTGGTTGCTGAGAGAATCCCGGGCATAAGATTCAATGAGATCGTCGACGTCCAGCTCAGCAATGGTGAGGTCAAGAGCGGACAGGCCATAGATATTAGCGAGGAGGCAACCGTAGTCCAGGTATTTGGCGGGGTGAGTGAGGTGGACCTCAAGGGCAGCAAGATAAGGTGCAAGGGCGAAACACTGAAACTGCCGGTATCCGTTGATATCCTGGGGAGGATATTCA
>JADFUZ010000104.1 GCA_015222295.1 Chloroflexota bacterium
CCCTCAACGCGGAGCACAGCAAACAACTGAAGGGCCTACTCAGCCGAATTGAATGGGATCAGTACTTTGGCCTTGCCGCAAAGGCAAGGTTGTTCTGAACGCTTAATGCGAACCAGAATCTAAGCCGGAGCCAGTCAAGGGTATCCAGAATCAAGGGGCTGTCACAGCCCTCTCAAAGCATACTCAGTAATGAGTGAGGGAAATAGTAACCCAATCATGGAGTTCCAATGGCCAAGCTAATTCAACTACCTGGTGCCCGTCCTGCCGACGAAGGTGAGAAACTGGTTGTCAACTATCTTCGAGAACAACTGCCCAAAACCTACACCCTCATTCCCAACGTCGAGATTTCCCAGCGAGGGCAGCCACCCTTTGAGTACGACATCATTACTGTCGCGCCTCACGCTGTCTACGTGATTGAGGTCAAGCGCTGGCGCGGCGGCATCCGTGGGGATGACCATACCTGGATCGTGGCCGGGCAGCACCGCCGCCGAAGCCCCTGGCCCACGACCAACAACAAGGCCCGGGTAGTCAAGAGCCAGATCCAGCAGCGCCAGCCCAGTTGTGGCAATGTCTGGGTGGAAGCCGTGGTCGCCATCGCCGATGACCGGGGTAAACTGGACTTGCAGGGCGCGTGTCGTAATCGGGTTTTACGCTACACCGACCTGCCTGCCTTCTTGAAAGATGCTTCGGCGTTGGGCGGCAAGGCGGGCAATCTACGTTCTAAGCGTGCTTACATTGAGAAGGCGATCCAGGAAGCAGCGCGAGGCCGCCCGGCGGGCCCCTTGCGCTTTGGGGACTATGAGGTGTTGGAGACCCTCTCACGCCAGGATAGAGTGGCCGAGTACCTGGCTCGCAACGTGCTTCTGCGGCGTGAAGAACCGGTGCGGCTGCGTGTCTTCTCGTACGATCCCTACCTGGAAGCGGACGAACTTGCTCGCCGGCAGGAGGTCATCCGCCGCGAAGCCGAGTCCCTGCAAGAAATCGGCTCTCACCCGAACCTGATCACACTGCAAGGCTTTACTACCGTGCCCGACGACCCTAACTTGTCTGTAGAGATCACCGAGTGGTCAGAGGAAGGTACACTGCGGGAGTTGATGAGCGCTGATGAACCTCTCTCCCTGGAACGCAAACTGGAACTGGCGCAGGGAATCGCTGCTGGGCTCAAGGCCTCCCACGACGCCAGCGTCATCCACCGTGACGTGCGCCCGGAAAACATCCTCATCATGCCCGATGGATGTCCCCGCCTGATGAATTTTGACCATGCCCGACTGGCCTTGCCCTATGCCCGCACTGTCAGCCCCATCCAGCGTGACCCCGATGTGCCCCGTGCTTATATGGCCCCAGAGTTGCTCACTCACCAACCTTCTCCTGCTACCGACGTCTATGGCCTGGGCATGATCTTGTTCGAGATGCTGGTGGGTGATACTCTCTACGACTCGCCGGAGGAGGCACTGCGAACCGACACCTCGCCCAGTGGCCCAGCGGCTTTTGTCGTCACTGATATTCCTGAGCGGCTTGACGAGCTGGTGTGCAAGATGACCAGCATTGACCCATCACGCCGCCCGCAAGGCGCTGATGAGGTGTTGGCCGAACTCCATACCATCACAGTTGAGATGAGTCATTCCGCCGAATCTGAGTCTGTCGTCGAACCTGCGCAAGAGGTCGAACCGGCGGTTTTTGAGGTGGACGATCTGATTGACGACAGGTATGAGGTGCGAGAGAAACTGGAGGCAGGAGGATCAGGGCGCGTTTACCAAGTGTATGACCGTATCTTTGACGATGTGTACGCCCTCAAGGTGTTCAACGATAGCAGCCTTTCCCTTGACTTCCTCAAACAAGAAGCTCGGTCGTTGCGAGCGGTCTCCCACCCCAACATTGTGCGCGTCTACAATTGGGGCAGGTTGGCCCAGTCAGGCCGCCTCTATCTGGTCACCGACTTTGTGGAAGGTGAGGAGTTGACTAAATACACCACGCCCGATCATCGTCTGCCGGTGCGAGAGGCTGTGAATGCAATCCTGGGTTTACTCTCAGCACTGGAGGCCCTGCACCCTGACGTGGATCGGATCGAGGCGCTACGGGCCAAGAAGAGCGAAGGCGAGATCACGGAGGAGGAATACGAGGAATTCGGTCGGCTTCAATCCGAGGGCTGGTTACACCGCGACATCAAGCCAGCCAACCTGATGCTGACACAAGGTAGTCGTCTCAAACTGGTGGACTTTAACATCGCAGCCCGGGCCAGTAAGGCGGGTCATACCCAGGTAGGCACACCCGGCTATATGCTGCCTGGCGCGGGCATTATACCCTGGACCACCGCCGACGATCTCTTTGCCACCGGCATCGTGTTGTACGAACTGGTTGCCGGGCATCATCCCTACCCCAGTTGTCTGCCCAACGCCCAGGACTCCCCTGCTGATCCTCGTCAGTACGTACCGAATCTACGTCCTGAACTCGCCAGGTTGCTGACACGGGCGGTCTCCTGTGACCCTGCGCAGCATTACCATAGCGCACGACGCTTCCGCCAGGATTTGCAGGTCGCAGTCACTGAGGCTGAGATGAACTATCCGCATGCTCCAGATGGTTGTACGCCTGGTGAGTGTGCTGTGTTCAACGCGCTCAGGCGCAACCTGACGGATGGTTACTCCGTCTGGTTTGAGCCCACCCTATTCGGTGAAAAGAAAAACACCCGCCCCGACTTCACCGTGCTGGGAGCCGATGTTGGGTTAGTCACTGTGGAAGTCGAGGAGGCGATCATAACAGGGACACACAAGGCCAGTCAGGATACACTCACGGCATATAGGATGTCCCAGTTTATGCAGCAGACCAATCTTGCACAACAGGCTGAATCTTACGTGCGTAACTTGATGGACGAGATTGGGCAATATCAAGATACTGATCCGGGTAAATATCAATCGTTATTGGACAAGACCGGAAAGCGCAAAGGGAAACTGGCAGTACCCATCTCGGCATTGGTTGCTTTTCCGAATATCACCCGCACCGCCTGGCAGTCATCCGAGCTACGGTTATACGATACGAGCGATGAGAAATCCATCCTCTTGCGAGATGACCTGGGGAACACCTTGCTGGAGCGGCTTAGGGATGCGGCCGCGTTTCATGGTACTTTGTCCCAGGCGCAAATGGACACGCTTAGATGGATGCTCTATCCCGAAGCCCGCATTCCCTCGCCGCCGGAGCAAGCACTCACTCTTGACCCTCAACAAATCGGCATTGCCAGGATGAACACCTTCCTTCCCCCCCAGGCCAAGGAAATCGCCCGCAAGCCGCAAGTCCGGCTCGTCAGAGGTGTTGTGGGAAGCGGCAAGACGCTGATCTTGCTTCTTCGGGCCAAGTTCATCAGCGAGCAAAACCCGGATTGGCGCGTACTGGTGCTTACGTATAACAAGTCACTGATGAAGTACTTGCGCCAGGTTTTCAAGCAGATTGGCGGTGACCCTGACCGCGTCGAGATTGTAAGCTTTCACAAATGGTGCCGTGATTTACTGCCGCCTGAGAGGCCATTCAGGAATCCCCAAGATGAAAACAGTCTAAGGGGGCTGACCACCAATATCCTAAAGGAAGCAAATGTAACCACGTTTGATCCTCAATTCCTGGTTGAGGAGTTCAAGTGGATCAAAGAGCACTTGCGTTACGATGACTGGGAAGACTACCTTGACCCTAAAAAGGTCAAACGTGTAGGACGGGGACGGGGCCTGGGACGCAACGAGTTACAAAAGCGTCAGGAGATCTATGATCTGTTTTGTCGCTACAATGAGCGTCTGCTGCGTGATAAGATGTGCGGCTGGGCCGATTTACCAGTCATGGTGTTGGAGGCAATGGACAAAGGTTTCATTGAAAAAGCGCAGTACCACGCCGTTTTAATTGACGAGGCTCAGGATTTTGCCCCTTCCTGGTTCAGAGTGGCCTTCGCGATGGTCAAACCTGAAACAAATATGATCTTCATCGTTGGCGACGGTGCACAAAGGATTTACCGTCGTGATTTCACCTGGAAGGAACTGGGATTGGGCATCACGTCCCAAAACAGCCATGTGCTCAGGCGCTCGTATCGTAGCACTCGTGAAATCATTGACGTGGCGTTGGAGGTTATTCGGGACAGTCCGACGCTCATAGCCGAGTTGCGGGACGCTGGGGACAGTCTCGTAGAGCCTGATAAGGAATACGCCGAGTTTCGACATGGGGCGTTGCCGGTGTTACTTACGTTCGAGTCGCCTGAGAAGGAATATGCCGGGGTAGCGGAAGAGGTTCTGTCTTTGCGCAAACAGGGGTACTTGCTGAAGGATATAGCAGTCCTTCACCGTCATCGAGACGGAGGCGAAGAAGTTGCCCGAGAGCTTCGCAGGCGTGGGGTTGCGTATAGTGTCATCAAGGATACTCAAGATCTCACAGTGTCTGCCGTAAAGATTTGCACGCTCCACAGCGCCAAGGGGCTGGAGTTTGAGATTGTATTCGTTTGTGGCCTCGAAGATTTTAAGGCGGACGAGCCAGTAGACACTCAAAGTGAGGAATTCCAGCAACTACTAGACCAAGAACGGAAGTTGCTGTATGTGGGAATGACCAGAGCGAGACAGATGCTTTACATCACATACAGTGGCGAGGGGCCGGAATGGATCATGGAACGTCTCCAACACAAACTGAAGGAAATGCAACCCAAGTGAGGAAAGGAACGATGGAGGAGAAACCGCAACAGCCCACTCTGCCGGAACCGCTGCCAACGAATCCGACCGTACTGTTGCAGTACCAGTACCAACAACTACAGTACCAAAGCCAAGTGCTTGAGATGATTTCGAACGAGATGCAGCGGCAATGCAAGATCATGAACGTACACACCAAGATTCTGAACAAACATACCAAGGCCCTGACAAATATCAGCACGGTGGCGTCTATCGTAGGGGTATTGATCATCCTGGGCGTAGCACTCTCGATGTGTGCGCCGCTGTTTTGATCCAGGTAGTGTGATGCACGCTCCGACAGCCCACCTTACCTCAAGGAGTACACTATGACCACAGACGATCTCTTGAAGCAAGGCATTGCCGCCCTCAACGCCGGGCGGAAGGCTGAAGCACGCAACCTGCTGACGCAAGTTGTCCAGCAGGATGACCGCAATGAGATAGCCTGGCTGTGGCTAAGCGGCGCGGTAGATACGGATAGGGAGCGTCGTATCTGCCTGGAGAATGTCCTGGCGATTAACCCCAACAACAGATTGGCGAGGCGAGGGCTAGAGTCACTGATCGCCAGGGAAGGTGTGCGACTGTTGAGTGTAGTTTCGTTGCCAGCGCCAGAAGTCAAACCGCTCAAGGACAAACCTCCAACGCAGCCAGTTGTGGAAACGATAAAGGATGTCAGGCCTGATCTTGGCAGCGAGGGCCGCAAGTCTGTACCACGTGCAGAAGCGAAAAGAAAAACGACTAGCTCAAGCTGGAAATGGGTGCTTCTGGGAGGCGGCGGAACAGCCTTGTTGTTTCTGACCGGATGCTTACTTGTCTATGCATTAGGTTTGATTCAGTTGCCGAGTGCGGTAGTCTCTCCAACTCAGACGAAGATTGCTCCTATCCTAGTATCCTGGGAGACACTGGACTTGCCATCTATTGTGTGCCAAGAGGCAGACTTTCCCTCAGGATGGATCCTTGAAGAGCGTATATCTGAAGTTCCGAAGATGATCACTTTGCGTGACTATGTGGTCGATTACTACGGAGTTGTTTTTGAGGGTACGCATGACTTAGCAGGCGCGGGCTGTCATATCGCGATCTACAGTTCGGAAGACAAAGCACGGAATGCCTACTCGTTGCATACAACTGATTTTCGAGCAGGGTCAAGCGATGTGGCCTCTCACGATGGCTGGAAAGTTGAAGAGCTCCCGCTCACGGGGATTGGTGATGAGATCTACGGTACATACTGGGATATTCCTGATTCCGCCGTGACACATATGATCGTATTCCGGAAAGGGCGTGCTGTTGCCTTGTTTATAGTGTTTGACAGGGACGTCATACCATTACACGACATTGCTCGGGTCATTGAGGCGGTCGAGAAACGATTGCCGTGAAGTTACATAGACATAACGACTACTTGCATAAACCTGCCCACTTTGCCTCGCCGATGCGCGTCAGTGTGGACAACCGCAGTCAGTGTTAGGAGGTTGAATGTACCCATATCGCGAATTCTTTGACAAGCTCTTCGACGAAAGGCTCCTTTCCTTTCCTTGGCGAGCCCGAAGATACGACGTGGCGCTGCGATGTTTTGACTTCCGCGCAGGTTCAGACTATACTGATTGTGCAAGGGATGCCTTGGCGGTAGGTTCAGTTTGAAGCAAGGGATCGCTGTCCTTATAGACCATTGCTGAATGATCATTAGAGCGGGAAGGGGGTAGACTGAAATGAGCAAGTTGCAAACCATCATTGTCATTGTGCTAGGACTTTTGGTGGTATCTGTGTTCTGTGGGTTGGGCCTTGTCGTTTGTATTACAATGTTATCGTCCACCACGGGAGTCAC
>JADFUZ010000105.1 GCA_015222295.1 Chloroflexota bacterium
GCCTTTGACGAAAGTGGGCATTCCATTTGGCCTGAAAAGTGGCCGGATGCGGAATTGATAAAGCGTCGCAACGAGATCGGCGTTGATCGGTTTAACTCCGAGTACATGAATCGGCCGAAGATATCTGACAATCCGATCATCAGGGAAGAGTGGTTGCAACACTACCAACAAGATACAGTCGAGTTCAGGAAGATCGAGGCCGAGGGACTGTATACCATTGTCGGTATTGATCCAGCTATCAGCCAGCGTGAAACCGCTGATTACACGGCTATTATCACTGTTTCCAAGACCTTCGACAAAGAACCGCGATACTATATCCGCCGAGCACAGAAGTTCAGGGCGCCAATGAGAGAGTGGGCGCAACAGATTGTTGTCAATTGGTCGATGTACAAGCAGCACCTGACTGTCATAGAGGCAGTCGCTGGCTTTATGGCAGCTCGTGAG
The DNA here is from genome assembly GCA_015222295.1 of Chloroflexota bacterium. Lineage (GTDB taxonomy): Bacteria > Chloroflexota > Dehalococcoidia > GIF9 > AB-539-J10 > JADFUZ01. The sequence goes on from JADFUZ010000105.1 coordinate 445, forward strand.
GAGATTGAGGAGCAGGAGCGTATCCACAATCAGCGCGTGAATCTGCGTACAGTGACCCCGCGCCCCAAAGAGGACAAAGCCACTCGGGCTTACTCGGTGCAGGGGCTGTTCCAACAGGGGAGAGTGTTTTTCGATACCACCGACCGGGCTATTCAGAACCTGATTGACGAACTATTGATGTTCACCGGTGCACAGACGAGCCTGTATCCAGACGATCAGGTTGACGCCCTGGTGTATGCGCTGATTGCCGGGGAGCAACACTCAAAGCAGGGCGAAGAGCAGCAACGCGATCACAAACCCGTTGTTCCTACCGGTGCTGGGTTCACACACGTAAGCTATCCACTAGGGAGACTGGGATGAACAGACACAAGATACGTCTCTATGCCTTGGGCGTGGTAGCTGAGGTAACTCCACCTATGCAATCCTTGCCGTGGATCACATTTGTGCAGACCCCGATAGGAGTTGCCTCGGATGATGTTGTGTATCTTAGCCCCGAGGATAGGCGCTTGTACGTCAGGACGTCAGATGGCTGGCTTCATAGGTTTGCCTCGATTGAGCCGGGGCTATTTGATCGGCTTTGGGAGATAGTGAAGGGGATAAGGGATGAGACTTAACCGTGAACAGCTAATAGAAATGCTCGGCGACGAGGCTATGGCTAACCTCATTGCTGGTTTCGATCGTCAGGCCGGGGCTATTGCAGTTACAGGAAAGGCCGTGCGAATCCATCCGGGTGGTGTGATTTATCGCCATCAGGCGTTGGCCTTCATGCTCAAACTACGGGGAATTGACTGATGCCAAAATCCGTGATGTCTGAGAATGCTGACAATTATGCTTTGTTGTGTAAGTTACAGCATCCCATCCAAGTTGCTCGACCAAACCAATTTGAGCCTAATGGCAAGGTAGTTTCGGGCAGAGCGTGGCCTTGCGATGTATTCTGGTCACTCGCGGTCGATGCTTGGAGTTCTTATCACTGGTTAGGGGAACGATAAATGTCGACACCCATTGATTTCGATGCCACTGACGGCCTGAAACTATTCCGTGGAGCCTACGACGCCGCCTACGATCACCAGGAGCAGCGCAACGTGGCCTGTGAGCGATGGTATCAGGTGTTCCACGGCTTTCTGGACATGACGACCCGCAACCCGGCTCTGGCCAATATCTCGATCCCAAAGATATGGTCAATCATTCGGACCAACGTACCGAAAGAAGTCCGGGCGGCGATTGGCCGCCGGCCATACATCGATTTCAAGCCGGAACGTGAGGATTTCGACGAGCTGGGGAGGTTGCAGGTCAAGGCTCAGGACCAACTATTAGAGTTAGGCGGGTTCCCGTACAAGTTTGTGGTCACAACCTTCCTGAAGTCTGTATTCGGGACTGGTTTTCTGGAGAACCGACCCTACTATCAGCACGATATCCAAGAGATTCTCATGCCGAAAATCAGTACCGGCTACGACGGCATGCCCCGGGTCGATGGCTGGGACCGTACGGCCATTGATATTTACCGACTGCGATACAAGCTAACCCCATACGCTCCGTGGGAGTTCCTGGTTGACCCGATGGCTGTTGGCATAGAAGATGAGGAGGGTTGTCGGTATGGGATCAAGATCCAGATAGCTTCGAAGCGGGCCATCAAGAAGCTGGCTATGGAAGGCGCGTATGGTAAGGACTTCGATGCCGACCGCCTGGACGCTGTACCGGACGATTATGGCACAGAACTGCACCAGCATCGGGGTCACGCGATGCTGCGGTCTATGGGCTACACTCTCCCAGAAGCCGACTCTGATATTGGCGTGCTGTATAGGTACGAGTCCCCGGATTCGATGGGTCGGTACATGGATGTCTGGAACGACCGCGTTATACTGCGAGATGGCCCCAACCCGTATGTGAAAGACAAGATCACGAAGGGCCACGGTCTCATCAACATGTCCCGGATGATCCACAACATTGATCCTCATACGCAGATGCAGATGTGGGGCGAGGGCGATGTGGGCATTCTCGAACAACTGGGGGCGCTACTCAACGACCTGTTCAACATGACGCTGAACAACCACATGTTCGCCAATATGGGCAAAAGCTATTACGCCAGAGGGAGAGGTATTTCCGAGCAGGACCTAGTCCATCAGGCCGGGGCTATGGTGAGCGTGGACGTGCGAGACGGGGAGCGTCTTGACGACCTGGTTCGCACCGATTACGGCCAGAACCTTCCCTCAGATCATTACAACTTACTGAAGGTCGTGGAAGACTTTATGGACCTGACGGTCAACCAGTATGAAGTCAACCGGGGTGAGACCTCGAAGGGCGATCAGACACTGGGTGAGCTGGGGATGCTCCGGGAAGCCGGGGACACCAGACAAGAGCTTAACGTGAAGCTGATCGAGGACCTGTTCCTCAAAGATTTTGGTCATAAGGCGTTGTGTCACAATCGGCAATGGCTGAAAGACGATGATGTAGAGGAATTACTGGGCGAAGAGGATGCCGAGAAATTTGCGTTGGCTCATCCTGGCGATTTACCCGGTGGATACAATATGAGCCTGACCGGCAGTGACAGAGTAGTGAACCAGCAAGTCAAACAGCGGGCTTTGGCGGTACTGGCCCCCGAAGTCGCCGCCTCGCCGTTTGTCAATCTGCGGGAATGGCACCGCATTCGGTTCGAAGCCCATGATTTGGGGGATGAAGTTGACGCGGTGTTTATTACCGAAGAAGAGATGGCCATGCGACAACAGCAAATGTTACAACAAGCCCCAGTACCAGGGGAGCCGGAAAGTTCTGTGCCCGCTGAGCGCGATATGACGCAAGCCGGACAGGGTGAGATCGCTGGCAGATTAATGCACCCGACGGAGGGGATGTGATGCCAACTACCCTACCGGGCCAGAAGAGGTCAATTTTCAAGAACCTTGGCTCGATCATCGACCAGGTTTTCGACAAAGACCAGCAACGTCGAATCCGGGATTTGGAGAAGGACTTGGCTGACAATACCGCTGCCCTGGAGTTTGTGCAGTCAGCGGGCTGGCGTGTTATCGCGGCCCGCTACATGGAATATGTGGAGGGGTTGCAGGACCGTCAGCTTGATCTGTGCAAGCGCGCTTCGCTCAACAGTCACGAGATAGAGCAGATAAGCGACCAGATCCAGAACGCGAAGATGTTGCTGCAAATCGCCACTGATGTTATTGGGCAACATGAAAAATCATACACAGAATATCAGAAACTAAAGAAACAGGGGACAGCCCAGACCGGGACCCCGCAACCATAGGTGCCACATGGCTGAAAAAGAAGAGACCCAGGGACCCGCCGTCACTGACGACGGGACAGCCAAAGAGGTCGAGAAGACTCCTGAAGAGTCTGTCACGAAGACCGAGTTCAAAGAATCCCCCGAAGACGTTGAGAAGGCCCGCGCTTTTCACCAAACGCAGTCGCAGGAAAAGTCAGAGAGGATCGGAGATTTGGAGAGCCAGCTCGAAGACGCGCTGGACCAATTTGACGACTCTGCTGATTATCCAGCAGCCGCCCCTGCACCGGCTGACAAGCCGGCTGAGGAGCCAGAGTACGACGATCCGGCGATGCAAACGGTGATGAGCAAGCTCAACAGCATTTCGAAACGACTAGAGCAGTCTGAGCAGCAGAACGCGCAGAATCGTCAGGACGAACTGCGCGGGAAGTATCAGCGAGAGGTGGCGAGAGTGAACGTACCACTCAACGCCCTCATCAAAGAGAAGCTACGCACAGAACGGCTGACCGAAGACGAGGTTCGGGCGGCTGTTGTCCATGCCCGAGACATGGTGCCTGACACTGAGTACGGGACGACGCTGGGAGCGCCGACCCGCCGGGCTAGGGCTTTGCATGAGCGCATGGAGCTATTGGAGTTGCGAGCGCAGGTTGCCAAAAAGCGCGGCGCTACTCGCGGGGATCCTGCGGATAAGGTCGAGCAAATGAAGCAGACGGCCCAACCGGCCAGTGGGGCAGCCCCCACCCCGGAAGCGGCGGCTGCACAAAC
>JADFUZ010000106.1 GCA_015222295.1 Chloroflexota bacterium
ATACAGTATGAATAAAACGTATAGGTTAGCAACGGGTAACAAAGTAAAGATTATTGATAGAGCATCCCAATATTTTGGTCAAACAGGTATATTGGTAGAACCAAAGTCTGTACCTGTCCGTTTGAAATTAGAATATCATTGGTTGGTTAAGTTAGATGATACGGAAGCTACGGAACTATTTGCCCCCGGACAACTCGAAAAAAATGGACTGCTTGGGTAGGTTGAAATAAAACCAACCATGACTGAACTGAACCCTTCTTGGCTAGCCATTGGCCTGATGGTAGTGGCTCAGACAATCGTCGAAAGTGATGCTGCGGGTGTACCTCTGAACCATGCTGAGGTCTTCCCAGCCACCTAGATACATAATGTCCAGAGTAGACAATCCCTTCCGATGCAGGTTACAGGCGAATCCACGCCTAAAGGAATGGCAGGAGAACTTCATTCCTGTGGCTATACTGAGCCTTCGTAGCATGCTCTGGATGCCTTGTCTGTCTATGCCCCAAATGCTACCACCATCGCAGTCGTACTGAGACAACCACTCTCTGAGTAGGTTAGCACTCTTCTCCGTGAATGCTGCTCGCCTCTGCTTGTTGCCCTTGCCAATGACAGTAACGGTTTGCGCATCCCAGTCAATATCACCCTGACTGACATTGCTTAGTTCCTTCAGTCACATTCCTGAATCAAACAAGAAGGATACTATGGCCTTATCACGAAGCCTGCCCACATTCGCAATGAGAGTGTCTACCTGTTCCTCTGTTAGACTGGGTAGCAGCCTCTTTGCTGGTTTGGGCTTGTCGACTCTGTCCAATGGATTCTCTTTCAGGTATCCCATCTTCAGGAGCCAGCGCACGAAGGTAGTGACAATCCTGTAGTAGTTGGCTTTGGCATTCCCACAAGTCAAGTTAGCCAGGAATGAGTGAATACCCTGCGGACTTATCTCATAGCGTTTCACGAACGAACCCAGACAGTACTCGTACAAGTCAACAGTGCATTTTGAAAGGTTCGGGCGTTTGTAACTGAGGAATTTTGTTAACAAATCACGTTGGAGTCGTATTTGGGAATTTGTTAACTGGGGGGTATTACTTCGTATGTGTTGACTGGAGCGGGTGAAGGGATTCGAACCCTCGACGTCTTGCTTGGGAAGCAAGCACTCTTCCGCTGAGTTACACCCGCAGTGTCCTCACATTATCAGTTTGCAGCCACCAGAATGTCAAGACCTCAAGCTGCACATTCCGGAGGTGTCAGGGTCAATAGCTTTCTCGCAATCTGTGGATACTTGGCAATAAAAAGCAGTTCATCCTTGACAAGGGGCTTCTGTGCCTCCACATTTGCGTATCTGACCAATTCCACGATGGATCTGGCTTGGTTCTCATCCTCGAACGATACTGCCATCCGACCCATCAGATGGCTGAACCCAGACAGTCCGCCGTATTCACCCGAGCATATCTCCCTCCCGGTCTCCACAAGCTCAGGTTCACCTCTGCCCAGTTCAGTGAAGTCATAAAGCTCGTAGTTCTCTGGGTCCTTCAATACGCCGTCGGCGTGAATCCCTGAAGCATGAGCGAAGGCATTGGCCCCAACTCCTGGCTGATTGACGGGAATAGGCACGCCAAAGGCGTAGCTGGCAAATTTCGCCAGCTTCCACGCCTTTGTCATATCGATCGCCTTTCCTAGCTGATACTTTTCGGCGAAGCCTTTGGACTTGGTGATGGCCAGAACTGTGGCTACAAGGTCAGCATTGCCAGCTCGTTCCCCGATACCATTCACGGTTGTGTTGATGTAAGCATCCTGGCCTCCATCCATGACTCCCCTGGCCCCGGCGAGAGAATTGGCTACAGCCATTCCCAGATCACCGTGGCAGTGAAGCTCGATCGGCATACCCAGATTCTCTGCCAAGGCCCTGGTACTATCATAGATGCTGAAAGGATTATCATAACCGAGCGTGTCGCAATATCGGACCCTATCAGCCCCATGCTCCTTGGCTACCAGGCCAAACCTGGTGAGGAAGTCGAGTTCCGTGCGGGAGGCATCCTCAGCATTGACGCCAAGAGTCTTGGCTCCGTGGTCCTTGGCGGCGTCCACCGCCTCAGCCACCGTCTTCAAGATGTCATCTCTGGACCTTTTCCCCTGGAATTTGGCATTTATCATTTGGTTTGAGGTAGACATCGAGAGATTGAGGTGTGTGATGCCTGGTACAAGGGCAAACGCTCTGTCCACGTCGTGAACGGTTGCCCTTACCCAGCCTTGCAACCGGATCGGCCTCAGGACTCCGATATCGGCCAATTCCAGATTGGCTTGAAGGTAAAGCGACTCATGTGTAGTCGTGGGAAAGCCGAATTCGGATTGGAATATGCCCATCCTGTTCAGAAACACGTTTATCATTGTCTTCTCCAGTTTGGACAGACCAAGACGGGCAGTCTGGACGCCATCACGGTTGGTTACATCGATGAAATAGATCTTAGGCATGTAACTTCACTCCGAAGGATTTCTGAACGCCAAATTTACACTATACCAAGACCGCCGTCAAACTCACCGTCGCCAGAGGGAATGGACATTTAGCTAAGAGTGATTTCTATAGTATAATACTTGCCACTTGCCATGCGACGAATAAAGGCAGGCATCATAAACGTCACCGGGTATATCGGTGCTGAGCTTGCTCGCTTGCTGTGCCAGCATCCGCAAGTTAAACTCAGTTCAGTTACGGGGCGAAGTGCAGCCGGTCAAAGGTTGAGTGACGTCTTTGGCCACTTCGCTAGCACTGACTATGAGGTAAAGGCCGAACTCGAAGGCGCGATCGAAGTCGCTTTCTCGGCGATGCCTCACAAGGGGAGTGTGGACGTGGTGCCGCCTTTGTTGGCAAGGGGGGTCAGGGTTATCGACGTTAGTGCTGATTTCAGGCTAAAGGATGCCAGTGAATACCCGGAGTGGTACGGGTTCGCTCATCCGGCACCTGATCTATTGAGGCAAGCAGTCTATGGCTTGCCCGAACTGCATCGAGATGAGATTCGCTCGGCATCTCTCACAGCAAATCCTGGGTGCTATAGTACTGGCGCCATCCTGGCACTAGCACCAGCAGTCAAGGAGGGGGTGATCTGTCCTGAAGTGGTGGTTGACAGCAAATCAGGTGTTTCAGGTGCCGGCAGGACTCTAGATCCGCTGACTCACTACTCTGAGGTGAATGAGAGCGTTACGGCGTATGCGCTGGAGGGACATCGACACCTGCCCGAAATAACCCAGGAGCTGAGAGCACTCAACCCAGAGCTTTCATTATCGGTGACTTTTGTGCCCCACCTCGTGCCAATGACACGAGGCATACTGACTTCCTGCTATGCCAGATTGGTAGATGGGAAGCTGGCCAGAGGTGCCAAGGCCAAAGATGAACTGCTGCAACTGTACCGTGAGTTCTATGAGAACGCTCCCTTCGTCCAGGTGCGTGATAAACCGTGTCGAACCAAGGATGCTTGGGGCAGCAATTTCTGCCTCATTTACCCGACTATCGATGAAAGAACTGAGACGTTAATAGCAATTAGCTGCATTGACAACCTGGGAAAGGGGGGAGCAGGGCAGGCGGTCCAGAACATGAACCTTATGTTTGGATTGCCAGAGACTAGCGGCCTTGAAAGCCTCCCCATCCACCCTTAGAGCAGTTCCCTGCCCTCATCGTCTAGAGGCCTAGGACGCCAGCCTTTCAAGCTGGAGATCAGGGGTTCGACTCCCCTTGGGGGCATTCATTCTTCCCAGGCACCTTCGCCAACAAGAGGCACAAAGTAGCAAGCTCCCAGGTTCTCCACCTCGTTTCCTTCCTTCTTCTTGGTGATCTTCATCAGGTCCTGTTGCCAGCGGGAGCCCACAGGAATTACCATCCGGCCACCCCAGGCCAATTGCCCCAAGAGGATCTGAGGGATGGATGGTGCGCCTGCTGAGACTATGATGGCATCGTAAGGCGCATCTTCGAGCCAACCCAGGGTCTGCCCGGCAGCATGCACTTCAACGTTAGCGTAGCCGAGCTTCTCCAGAACACGCACGGCAGATTCCTTCAACTCAGGTATAACCTCTACAGTGACGACTCGCCTGGCTATGTTGGCTAGTACAGCCGCTTCATAACCACTCCCAGTACCGAGCTCCAACACCTTCTCCTCACCTTGGAGCTCCAGAGCTTGTATCATGAGCGCTACAATGAAAGGTTGAGAAATGGTCTGGCCGAAGCCGATGCACAGTGGCCTGTCATCATAGGCCGCAGGAGAGTAGTCCGCCGGGACAAATGCTTCGCGACGAACGCGGCTCATCGCCTCAACAACACACACGTCGGCGATTTCCCAGGACAGATGCTTGAGCAGTCTAGCTCGAGCTGTCTCCAAATCCACCAGCGTTCGTCAACTGAAAGTGTCAGCCAAGAATGAATGATAGTACAATGAGAGTCAGTACTATCGCTCCGGCGAGGATGCCAATGCGTTTCACTTCAGCCACTACATACCCGTAACGACGGATGGAACCATCAGCCTCTTGAGGGGCTTTGACTGACACAGAGGATGGTCGACTTGGAAGCTCGGGCTGAAGGGGCACAGTCCTGCCTTGTAGGGAAGGGGATCTTTGTGCTGCTTCCGCCAACCTGGTGCGGCTTCTTGATTTGGCGCGACGTGATTTCCTGGGCATTACTGTTACCTCAATGAAGATGCGGGCCTCTTGTAGATTCTGGTGCTCGAGGCATACACGTGTCCCAGAGCCTGCTGGACGGAGTGAAGGTCAGAGCCGCTTTGGATCTTGTGTGCAGCAAAACTGTGGCGTAGGGTTTGTGGCGTAATCTGGCCGTCCAAACCGGCTCTGGAAGCATAGTTCTTTGTGATCTGCCAAAAACCCTGCCTCGTGAGCCGCCCACCGCGGCGATTGAGGAACAGTGCATCCTGCTTCTCGTCATATAGCAGGTCCAGCCTATCATTCTCAAGGAATATTGACAGCAACTCTCTTGTACGATAGTCAAACGGTATTCGCCGCTTGGAGCTCCCGTGAACACAGTGGACACAGGACTGTTCCAGGTCAATATCTTTCACGTTTAAGGATACTAGCTCGCTGACCCGCAAACCGGTGGCGTAGAGCAATTCCAACATCACGACGTCCCTTTTCGCCTCCAAGCTGGACAGTCTTGTAGCCTGTCCCAGCAAGCGGCGGTACTCACCCTGAGACAAGAACTTGGGCACATGCCTCTTGACTTGCGGGGGAATTAAGTTCCGCAGTGGGTTCTCTTTTAGCTTGCCGACTTCGACTAGAAACCTGAAGAACGACTTTGCCGAGGCCACTTTGCGGGCGGCTGTGGCGCTCGAATAACCCTTTCCCCTGAGGCTGATAAGGTAGCTCTTCAGGAGATCATCGTTCGACGTAATGGTACCTTTGCTTCTCTCTCCGTCAACATGCGTTGCTAGCTGGTTCAAGTCATTGCGATAGGCAGCTATGGTATTCTGTGAACAGCTCTTCTCGGTGCGTAGATAGTCAAGAAAAGCATCGATGTCTTGTTTCACTAGAAAGTTATTTTACCATAATCGAAACCATTTTGCCTGAGCGGAAGCCGCTTGTTAGAATGAAGTTGCTATGCAGTCGGAGCGCTTGGCGCAGCAACTAGGGACTCTGCCGGCCAACCCAGGAGTCTACCTGTTCAGGGACAAAAAGGACAAAGTGATCTATGTCGGTAAGGCTGCCAGCTTGAGCAGTCGAGTTCGAAGTTACTTTGGTGCCCCCAGAAGTTTATCATCGAAAGCGCAGCGCTTAACATCGAGCATATCCACTATGGAATTCATTATCACTAACTCCGAGGCGGAGGCTTTGCTCTTGGAGTGCAACATGATAAAGAAATACCATCCGCGCTTCAATGTGCGTTTCAGGGATGATAAGGCTTTTCCTTATTTAAGGATAGACACCAACGAGGACTGGCCTGCGGTGCGTGTCACTCGTCGGAGGCAAGCGGATGGTGCCACTTACTTTGGGCCCTTCGCCAGTGCTGGCTCGGTACGCAAGACCCGGAATCTCATCAAGAGGATCTTCCCACTTCGCTCTTGCAACAAACGTATTGATGGAAGAGACAGGCGGCCTTGCTTGGACTATCATATTCACCGCTGCCTCGGTCCATGCATCGGCGCAGTCAGCAAGGAGGGGTATCGGGACGTAGTGAATCAGGTTATCTCGTTCTTGCAAGGCAAGCAGGAGCTGGTAGTCCGCGAACTGCATGGCAATATGGAAGCGGCAGTGCAGAAGCTCCAGTTTGAGAAGGCAGCTCTGTTTCGCGACCAGATCCGTGCCATTGAAGACGTTATCGAAGGACAGCGTATTGCTGTCGCCTCGGAAGGTGAGCAGGATGTTGTGGCTTTGGCCCAACAGGAAGGACTGGCTTGCGTGCAAGTCTTCTTTATTCGCAACGACAAACTGATCGATCGGCAGCATTTTGTCATGCACGGAGTGTACAGTGAAGACCCCATCCAGACAATGACCGGGTTCCTGAAGCAATACTACACTTCGACTGCGCACATACCACCTGCAATACTGCTCCAGTATCCGGCGGACGATTTGCCGCTGCTGCGTGGGTGGCTCAAGAACTTGCGAGGCGGCCATGTAAGGCTGCAAGTCCCCCGCCGAGGAGTCAAGAGACGCTTGGTCGAGATGGCTGCAGAGAACGCCAAGAAAGCCCTGGACTTGGTCACAACTGAACAGAGGCTGGAGGATGTGAACGCCGGCTTGGAGGACTTGAAGGCTAAGCTGTGCTTGCCCCGGATACCGACAAGGATGGAGGGCTACGATATCTCTAACATACAGGGCGCTCTGGCTGTGGGCAGTATGGTTGTCTTCGAAAACGGATTGCCCAAAACACGGGACTACCGCCGCTTTCGAATCAAGGCGGTGCATTATGCCAACGACTACGCGATGCTGCAGGAGATGTTGAGGCGCAGATTCAAGAGAGGCATATGTGACAAAGGCAGCTGGGCGGCCAACCCTGACCTTGTCCTTATTGACGGTGGGAAGGGGCATCTTAGTGCTGCCCTGGAGGTGAGGCGTGAGGTCGCGGTCGATTCGATACCGATAGTGAGTCTAGCCAAGGAGAACGAGGAGGTCTTCTTGCCGGGCCGACCTGACCCAGTTGATATGGCCGTGGACTCCGCTGGCCTTCACCTACTTCAAAGGGTTCGAGATGAGGCACACCGGTTCGCCGTGAGCTACCATCGCAAGTTGCGGCGCAAACACGCCCTTGCGTCTGCTCTCGATACCGTTCCAGGCATCGGGCCAAAACGAAAGCGGGCGTTGCTTAGCAGGTTTGGCTCAGTTCAAGCCATAAGTGCTGCATCGGAGGAGGAACTGGGTCGAACTAAAGGGATAACTGCAGCACTCGCAGGGAAGGTCAAGCAGTACTTATGAGCTGGGACAGAGTCAAGGCGTTTCTTACAGCAAAGGCTTCAGCATCGTTGTTGAAGTATATGTAGACGGCCCGTACGTCTTTGCCAAGCTGAACGATCTCTCGTGCCCACCGGGAGAGTTCTTCGTCTGAGTAACAACTGGAGTACAAACTGGCACTGCCATGAAAACGGAGATAGGCAAAATCGGCTGTAGCCCCAAGAGGGCAGCGAAACCCGGGCATGTCGAAAACGCATAAGCCGACGCTATGTTGTCGCAAGATATGGAAAACCGAATCATTCAGCCACGACTCATGGCGGAATTCAAGAACATGTTTGTACTCCGGCGGCAATGAAGACAAGAACTCCATTAAGAGCTCCTCGTTGCGCCTCATGTTGGGTGGGAGTTGATATAGGATGGGGCCCAGTTTCTCTTTGAGGAGACGAATGCGCGAGAGAAACTCCCGCATCGGTGAACCCAAGTTTCTGAGCCGCTTTACGTGAGTAATGAACCGACTCACCTTGACGGCAAAGATGAAATCGGGGGGCGTAGATTCCCGCCAATTCGCGAGAGCTCTCTCAGAAGGCAGGCGGTAGAAAGTGTTGTTTAGCTCTACAGTGGAGAAACCGCTAGCATAGAACTGCAACCAACCGGGCTTGGCCAAGCCATCAGGATAGTACAGCCCGCGCCAATGGTCATAATGCCACCCGCTACAGCCAATGTAGTACTTCTCGGGCGATTCACATCTCATTGTCTGGCCCTGAATTTGAAGCTCTCCACTACGTTATAGTATACTATTCAAGAGGAGCTTCCTGGTGACTAGAGCGGAGTGGAACCACCCGTTCCCATCCCGAACACGGCAGTGAAACGCTCCAGCGCAGACGATACTTAAGGGGCAACCCTTCGGGAAAATAAGCCGTTGCCAGGGAGTTCCTCGCTAATCCAGTCCGATCAGAGCGAGTTCCATACCACCCCGAATCGGGCTAACTTTCAGCCGTTTCCTCCTTGCCCCAATGTTGACGCTCCAACCACGAGAACTGGACTGTTCTCTAGCACCAACACCGCTGAGAAGTTGCTGCGCTACGTGGGTACGATTGGGTTAGCTTCCACGGGACAGAGCGTGGGAGTGAAACCTGCTAGAATAGACCGAACGGATGGCAAAGACGGAAGCAGAAATCGCTGAACTGCTAAGACAATACCGGGGCAAGACGGGTGAACTACTGAGCATCGGTACAGCCGAGTCAGCCACCGGCGGCACGGTGGCCGGCAGGCTAACCGACGTGACGGGCAGTTCGGACTATTTCAAAGGCTGCGTAGTGGCCTACGGCAACGAGGTCAAGACGGGGGTTCTGGGAGTAAAGAGCGACACCATAGAGAACGACGGAGCAGTGAGCGAGCAAACGGCTATAGAAATGGCTGAGGGAGGGAGGAGGCTGCTGGGCGTAGACGTGTGCATTTCCGACACAGGCATTGCCGGTCCTACCGGGAGCACGCCTGGGAAGCCGTTGGGCCTATTCTATTTCGGCTTGGCAACCGAGCAGGTTAGCCGGAGCCAGCAACGCGTATTCCACGGCGACCGGTATCGGAATAGGCGCGATGCTACTGAAACTGCGCTGAATATGCTGAAGCAATACCTGCAACAATGCCTTTCACAGGAGTAGGAGTTGACCATGACGGTGTTTGACTTGAGCGAGATAAGAGATCGGGCAAAGAGGAATTTCGCCGAAACCTGGATATCGACTGCTGAACTGCTTCCAACCAACACGAGAGTAAGCCTGAAGGAAAAAGGAAAACCTCACGTTTTGCGTGAATTGATCCAGAAATCGAGGGAGATTCTGCTGAACGTTGGTTTTGATGAAGCTGAGAACCTTACGATTCTCCCCGATAGCGATGTCTCCAAGCAATATGGGCCCGAAGCGAGAGTCATTCTCGACAGGGCTTTCTATCTTGCCGAATTGCCTCGTTCTGAAATAGGGTTGAGTGCGCAGAAAATCAGCCAGGCAAGGGAAATAGCGGACGAAGTGGATATCGACGAAATGCGTGCAATCCTCAGGGAATATAAGAGAGGAGATATTGAGGCGGATGACCTAGTTGGAGAACTCGTGACTCGACTCGACATCACCGATTCCCAGGCTGGCGAGCTTCTGGATAGCGTCTTCCCAGAAATGAGAAGACTGCGGCCTCTGTCCAGTGACAAGACTCTGAGAAGCCACATGACAGCCACGTGGTTTCATACCCTGGCAGCGATGCAGAACAGGGCCAGTTTGCCACTCGCCCTGTTTTCCGTGGGCCCTCGCTACCGAAATGAGCAGCGAGAGGATGCCCACCATCTGCGTGTCCATCACTCGGCATCAGTGGTGGTGATGGACGCCGAGATGTCTCTGGATGCCGGAAGGGAGATAACGAAGGAGATCCTGAGGCAATATGGTTTCTCAGATGCGAGGTTTGAGACAAAGAGCGCAACGTCGAGGTACTACGCCGCTGGCCAAGAACAGGAGGTTTTTTCCCAGTACAGGGGCGCGTGGCTCGAGGTTGCCGATATAGGCATGTACTCACCCATAGCCCTGGCAAACTTCAATATCAGGTATCCCGTATTCAATGCGGGCATCGGGATCGAGCGACTAGCAATGATACTGTACGATATAGACGATGTAAGGAAAGTGGCATACCCCCAATTTTCCGTTGCTGAGTATACTGATGAGGAAATCGCGAGTTCGCTCACGTATATCGCGGGGCCTCGAACTGCCAGAGGACGAAAGATCGCCATCGCAATCGAGGAGACTGCCAGGAAGCATAAGGATGAGATTGCCCCCTGCGAATTCGTTGCCTGGACTGACGGTTCCATTGAGGTGAAGGTGGCAGAAACTGAAGCGGGTAAGAGACTGATTGGTCCTGCTGGTTTCAATGAAATCTGCGTGTCAGGCGGAAGCATCTACAGCGACGTTGCGCCCTCGGGAGTGCACACCGGCATGAACTACATGCGCGGCATAGCGACGGGAGCGGCGGCTCTGATTGAAGGGAGCCATGAAGAGTCACTGTACCAGGTGAAAACGATCAAGCATCTCTCTGACCTCAACCTGCAACTCCCCGCGGCAATCAGACAGCACATCGAAGGACAGCAGAAGAGAATTGGAGTCGGCGGCGCTGTATTTGTGACCATAAACTCGCGACCACTGAGAGGGAAAGAGCATGAAGCAGGGAACCAATAGCTTGCTAGACAAACTCCGTGGTCTGTCCAGGTCCCACAAGGGCCTGATCAATATCATGCCCTTGCAAACAGGTGGAATTCTCACGGATGCTGCCAGGGAAGCATTGCTGGAGTTCGGGGATGGCTATTCTGTATGTGACTTCTGCCTCGGTAGCCTATGCGACATTACCAAACCACCTGTGCGGGAGCTGACCCACGACCTCTTGCCCGAGTTCCTGGACTGTGATGTTGCCACCTTAACCTACGGGGCAAGGGATGGCATATTCATGATCATGCACTCCCTGGTCAAACCGGGCGAGTCAGTCCTTGTTGATGCCAA
>JADFUZ010000002.1 GCA_015222295.1 Chloroflexota bacterium
ACTCAGCATATCTTCGAGCAAGGGCACCGGGTTAGCGAAGTGGCGAAGAAGCTGTTCCCCGGCGGTGTCAATGTCCCTACGGAAGATTTCATGAAGAACACCTGGGAAACACAGGCACTCGTGCAGCAACGTGTTCCCATTTTTGAAGCTGGCATCCTGGCGGAAAGTATCTATGCCAGGGCAGATATCCTGAACCCCGTAGGTGAGGACGAATGGGATATCATTGAAGTCAAGAGCTCCACCAGCGTCAGTGACGTGCACGTGCACGACGTCTCCTTTCAGAAGCACTGCTACGAGAAATCCGGGCTGAAGATAAGACAGTGCTTTCTCACGTACATCAATAGAGAGTATGTCAGAGTCGGCGAAATAGACCCGAAAGGGCTATTCAAGACGGAGGACATCACCACGGCGGTTGAGGAAGCGAGCGTGGGTATACAGACCAGAATCGACGACATGTTCGAGATGATATCAGCAGAGGAGTGCCCGGACATTGCCATTGGCAAGCAATGCAGCCACCCCTATGACTGCCCTGTCGTATCGTGCTGGGACTTCCTGCCCCCAAACAGCGTGTTCGATCTGTACCGAGGGGGACAGAGACCCTTTGAGCTACTCGAAAATGGAGTACTCACCATCAGAGATATCCCGGATACCTTCGCGCTGACCGAGAAACAGGATATACAAAGACTCTGTGAGGTCAACGGCAAGCCTCATGTCGACAAAGAAGGGATCAACGAGTTCCTGAAGGCTTTGCGATATCCTCTCCATCTCCTGGACTTTGAAACGTTCGATCCAGCCCTGCCATTGTTTGATGGCAGCAGACCGTACCAGAAGATCCCGTTTCAGTTTTCCCTTCACGTCGTGAGAGACGACGTGTCCAGCCCGGAACACTTCACGTTTCTGGCGGAGGGTATCGATGATCCGAGGCCGAAACTACTGTCTGGGCTCAAGGAGCTGCTCGGAGACAAAGGCAGCATAGTAGCCTACAACCAGAGCTTTGAACGGAGTGTCTTGGAGGAACTTGGCCAGGCCTTCCCTGACTACCGTGAATGGCTAGAAGGCGTGTGTAGCAGGCTCGTTGACCTGCTCATCCCTTTCAGGAGTTTTCACTACTACCACCCTGCCCAGAAGGGAAGCGCCTCTCTGAAGCAAGTCCTCCCCGCCTTGACTGGCATGAGTTACGAGGGACTAGGCATCACCAACGGGCAAGACGCCGGCATCGCTTTCCAACAGGCTACCTATGGCGACGCAAGTCAGGAACAAAGGAAAAGCGTACGCGCGGCTCTGGAGAAATACTGTGGCTTGGATACGGAGGGAATGATGCGGATTATCGGCAAGCTAGGAGAGCTAGCCGGGATGCACCCTCAAAGGGCGTACAGCCAGTTGAACTTTGACTGGTGATTGGTCATCCAGCCACCAAGCGTTATTGGCTTTACTAGGATAGCAATGGAATTACAAGGATGACTTCCAGGGCCTCGTACACAGCGGCTGCGGCCAACACCACCACCACCAGCAAATAGAGTCGCAGCGAACGTTTCATGCCCACCACATACCCTTGCCCACGGGTTGCTGCTGCCACAGTTCCTGGCCACAAGAAGGCCTTCCCCTGAACATAGGCTGCTAGCATGGCCAGGATGTAACCCTGGCCCTCCAGAACGAGAGTGAGTGAATGTGGGATCATTATTATACGCAATTCAGGCGTCGTCGGGGACAACAGCAAACCCCAGACTACCGCCCGGAGTGCCCCGGTCAGAAGCCCACTGAAAGGGATCAGTAGCGAGGGTAACGTGATCCATAACACGCTTGCGATTACCAGATTCACCACGAAGGTCAACAGCATCGCCAACAAGAGCTGACCACCGCTGTACGCACTGCCAACGACCGAAAGCGGTCCCTCAGTGAAGGCGCTGGCAACGACCCCCAACAGCAACTGCTGCAACGACGGATGGAAAGCTACAAATGCCATCCCGCAGGCAACCAGGCCATAGTAGACCAGGTTCAGGACAACATACGTACGGCGGAACTCTCCGATGATTCGCAGCGCGCTCTGGAACGCTCTCAAAGAACTAATCCCTCTATCGGTCCTGCGGTCAGTCCCTGATCCATTGGACAGCTTGCTCTTCAGGTCCAGGTGGCCCGGCACACGGATCTCGCATGATGTGGCAGACCTGTCGACTTTTCCCCATGCCCTCTCCCAGCAAATCCGTGTTCGGTACTATGCCGGCGACATCATCATACGAACGCCGCTGGTTGCTCGCTGGAGGTGCTGCTAACCCGATGTCCTTTCTTGAGTCTGGTTGCCGTGCAAGCCCGCAACTCTTTTCAACACCTTGAGGGAATTCAAGGTGATCCATTTGCTAGGTTTGCCTTTCTGCTCGATGCTCACCTGAAAGCGTCCATTGAACGTGCTCTCCAATTTCCATCTGCCCTGGCTATCTTGCTTCGAGACTATGAGGTCCACTGCTTCCTGCATTCGTCTGTCATTGTAGCCAAGTTCCGTCAGCAGTCCCAGGATCTCCAGGACATCAGTATTCCACATAAGAGGAAAGCCGAACTGCAGCCAACTGCCCTTTGATACTTGAGTGAGGTCATGGCTTCTCTTGAAAACGTGGTGCTTGAGCATGTATTCGGCTCCGACTTCGATAGTGCGCTGGACACTTGTGGATCTTCTTTCAGCAGGAATTCCTGCCAATGCTTTCATAGCTTTGACCACACCCATGTGACAGGTGTGCCTTCCCCAGCATCTTTCTCTGCCGTCGTACGGCCATCCCTTCGGTGCCTCTCCTATCCCATCGTCGAACCGCTGGTACTCTGTTATCCAGTCAATTCCCTGCCGAACCCTCCGGTCTTCCAGACGTCCAAGCCTGATCAAGCTCCAGACCATGTTGCCCGTCAAACATGGCAACACTCTACTGTGGTCACCTCCACCGTTCCTAGAGCTGACATAGGCAAAACCGCCGCTTCTCTGGTCCTGAGAGCTTTCCAGAATGAAATCACAGGCCTTCCTGATCCGCTCATCGTCTGCATCCGCTCCCAACTCTGCCAGAACAATAAGCTGCCACACAGTACCCCTGTACTTCGTTCTAACGTAGAAATCCCCACGGCTTTCCCAATACCCGTCGGCTTTCTGCGTGGCTAGAATCCTCGGCACAACCCCGGTTTCCATGACCTTTCTCTTTGCCCTCCTCACTTCACCATCATCCGCTGGTCTCTCAAGAATGTCTACCAGCGTGGAATACCGCACCGAGGGATTGTCCTCTGACAACAGCCAGTCTATTGGGTCCGCTTCCAACACGGACTTCCAATGGCTCATCTTCTCATCCTACCGCATGAGTCCAGCTCAGCTACCAGGTCCTCGAGAGTTGCAAAGGCGAGGCCACTCCTCGGATGATCGCACCGCTCCTCCCTTGATGCATCGCCCTGCGACTGCCAAATGGCCACTACGTAGTCAACCACTACAGCTCTGCTGGTACTCTACATGCTGGATGTCAAGACGGAAAACCCGCCCATACAGAAATTCAACCCGTCCATGTGCCTCGCCTGTCTCCGCACACCGCAGGATGACTATCCTCCAGGCGCTCTGCCACCACGTATGCGGGCGAGTACAGCACTGCCGCAATTGGTGGGAAGGGTACTACCCGAGCGGCCATGTGAAAACTGGGGATCCAGGATTCGAACCTGGCCTAACTGATCCAGAGTCAGTCGTCCTACCGCTAGACTAATCCCCAACGGGCCAATTATAGATGGACAGTGGTCGACGAATCAACAATTTGAGCCAGCTACTCCTTGTTGCTATACTTGGGAAGGAGTCCTCAGATGACCGTGTGGGACGACTGCCAAGGCATCCTAGGCGTATCCTTCAACAACTGTTCACTACTGACGCAAGCCTTCGTCCACAGTTCCTACCTTAACGAGAATCCTGATTTTGGCTTGGCCAGCAATGAGAGGCTCGAGTTCCTGGGCGACGCCGTGCTCGACTTCGTGGTTGCTGAACTAGTGTACAAGGAGTTCCCCGAACTACCAGAAGGAGAGCTGACCGGGATCCGTGCCTCTCTGGTTTGCTCTCGGAGTCTGGTGGAGTCGGCCACCTTGCTTAAACTCGGGGATTGGCTCCTGTTGGGGCGTGGCGAGGAACTGAGCGGAGGAAGAATGAAACCAAGTAATCTGGCCGACACGATGGAGGCGTTAGTGGGAGCCATATACCTCGACCAGGGGTTGCGCCGGGCGAAAAGGTTCATCCTCAAGCAACTCAAGCCATCCATGAAGAGAATAAGGCGCGGCAGCATGACCCCCAACTACAAAGCGCTGTTGCAGGAATTCGTTCAAAGCGACAAGCATTCGCCACCGACATATCATCTGGTTGAAGCTATCGGGCCCGACCACGAGAGGCGATTCACCGTGGAAGTATTCGTTGGAGATCAGGTGCTCGGACAGGGCACAGGAAAGACCAAGAAATCGGCAGAAGCGGAGGCGGCAAAGTCAGCCTGGCGGAACTTGGGGGCAAAGCAGGACTTTCCGGAATTCGCTTCTCTCCACCAAGAGAGCTGAGGTGCAATTATGGCTAGACGGGATTACAGACACAGAGAGCCGAAGAAACCCAAGAAGGGGGCCAAGAAGGCGGAAATAGTATCCGAGATCATGTCACCCACAGAGGCGGAGGTGGTTAAGAAAAAGAGGAAGCCGAGTCCCGAGGAATGAGGAAGGCTTCCTGCAGCAAATAGAAATGGGAGAGACAGCGCACCTGTCAGCCAAAGCCTATGGCAGAGTGCAGGGTGTCTGTTTCCGCTATTTCGTACTGGATACAGCCAAGAAACTAGGGTTGAACGGCTACGTGCGAAACCTCCCCGACGGGACTGCTGTGGAGACTCAAGCTGAAGGAGACACCCGGAAACTGGAAATGCTGTTGGACCAGATCAGAACTGGACCGCCGGGAGCCTGGGTCAAGGAAGTGAACGTAGACTGGTCGGACTACTCAGGGCAATTCGGCGATTTCGACATACGGTATTGAGCCTCCGCTCTCAATCCTCAAGCTGGCTCCCCCCCTCTTTGATCAGGCGTAAGTGTTCAGTATCGACACCAGCCAGTTCAGAAGCTTCGCGGTCAATTTCATAAGGCTCGCCGATGAGGATTTTGCCACATTCTTCTACCCTACCCTGTGTCGGATCATCCGTATAGAAGAACTTCTGACGGGCTTCGATAATCCCCAGATCGAAAGGCAATGTGAAGTAAAGGTCAGCAAGCACATTCTCTATCCCCAGTGCGTACAAGCTTTCCCAATTGACTTCCCGGCCCTTCTTGTACTTGCTCACCGGCATCAGCCCCAGCAGGTTGGCTATCGCAAAACGCCCACTGTTGCCACAGACTTTGAAGGGCGTGACACTGATCAGGAAGTCGCTACGTAGGGCCAGATTTGGCGCCCAGAATGTGGGCGTGGCGAAGAACTTGACTAGAGGATTCTCCATCTCCACGAAAATGGAATCCTTAACATCAAGCAGAAGTACGCGGGGAAAACTGTATCCCAAAGCCTGGTACGTAGGATATATGGACTTCCCGTCAGGAGCCCCATCGGCAATGAGAATATCGGCGTCGCTCACCTTCCTGATGCCCTTAACAATCGTATTCAGCAGTTCGGGACTCGTGCTTACAGGATACGACAGCGGATAGCCTGCACAAGGCTTGATTAAGACACGCCGGGCCCAAGCAAGCCGTGCTGGAGGAGTGAAAACAAATTTCGAAGCTTCAACAATCATCGTCGTTAACTACTGCTCGTTCATACCGTGGCCGAGCCTCGCCAATCTTCAAGATGGCTTCAAGAGCACAATAGCACTGGCTCTCGGTAGCTCCCCAAGCTGCAACTGCACCTCACTGGAATCCACTTCTGTCACATTCCTTCTCAGCCTGACAAGTCCTCAACGCCACTAAGGCAAAAGCTGAGCTTTATCGGTGGAGACATCACTTGGAGAGCGACAGAGCAAGCTCAACCAGGGCCCTGACTCCGGCTCCGGTAGCGCCTTTCACTGTGTAGCCGCTTTCCTTGGAACTGGAGGCGGTGCCAGCTATGTCGATGTGAACCCAGGGAGTATTGCCCACGAACTCAGACAGAAACAAGGCAGCAGTAATGGCCCCACCGTATTTGTTGCCCGTGTTCTTGACATCAGCAATCTGACTCTTGTTCTGCTCCTTGTATTCCTCCGGCAATGGCATCTGCCAGAATCGCTCTCCTGCCCGGTCGGCCGCCTGCATAACCTTATCTACGAGCTTCTGGTTGTTGCCAAAAACGCCGCTGTAGAGAGTGCCCAGGGCAACGCGACAAGCCCCAGTTAGAGTAGCCAGATCCACCAGGTGCGACAAGCCCTGCTTCACCGCATAACTCAGGGCATCAGCCAGGATAAGCCTTCCCTCAGCATCAGTGCTGACGACTTCTATTGACTTACCGTTCATGGCCTTCAATATGTCCCCGGGCTTCAGGGCAGCACCACTCGGCAGGTTCTCAGCAGCCGGGACAATGCCCGTAATGTTTGCTTTGGGCTTCAACCGAGCAATCGCGCTGAGCGCCGCAATCACTGCAGCACCCCCTGCCATGTCGTCCTTCATTTCACCCATCCCCTCCGACGGCTTGATGGAAATACCCCCAGAATCGAAGGTCACGCCCTTGCCCAAGAAGCCAATGCCACTGTCGGTGTCACCATCTCCCTTGTAGCGGAGAGTTATCAGCTTCGGTGCCTCCTTGCTCCCTTTCGCCACCCCCAGGAGCGCCCCCATACCCATATTTCCCATGTCCTGTGACTCAAAGACATCGAACTCCATTCCGTACTTGGAAGCCATTTCCCTGGCCACATCAGCCATCCGAGTGGGTGTCATAACG
>JADFUZ010000107.1 GCA_015222295.1 Chloroflexota bacterium
CGCAGGATGTCGCCTTGCCGTTGCGTCTGGAAGTTGCAGAACTTGCAGCGGAACAGCTTCCCTTTGTCATTTCTCTCGACAGTGTAAAGCCTACCCATGACTACCTCCAATCTACAGCTATTCGGGCCTAGGCCTACGCCGATTGAGCCGTAGCCCTACTGCTATCATCCCATAGACGGATTATCCCCGTCAACCCCTTGTACGCTCTATGCCCTTCCTCCCCAAGAATACGGTAGTCCCGGGGCTCGGGAAAAGGCTGAGACGGCTGATAGTCACGGCGAACCCTGGTATGCTACGATGGGGGCTGAGAACTGCCAGTTCGCGGCGATGGGTGAGGGCTGGTACTGGACCTACTGATTCATATATTGCCGTGCTGAAAGACTCACAGTGAAGGCGGTGAGGACGTGTCTGAGATAAGGCAGGACCCTACAACCGGAGAGTGGGTTATCATGGCCAGGGAAAGGGCCAAAAGGCCGCGCGACTTTGTCCGCCGGCAGGCCAGACCTGAGTTGCCTGTCTTCTTGCTCTCCTGTCCTTTCTGCCCCGGCAACGAAGCGATGACGCCAGCCGAAACCTTGTCGTACCGGGACGAAAAGGCAGGAAGCTGGCGGGTGAGGGCCTTTGCCAACCGCTTCCCTGCCCTCACACCTGAGGGCAGCACTATGAGAAGCGAGGAGAAGGGTTTCTTTCTGAACATGGATGGCGTAGGGGTGCACGAGGTGATTGTGGAAACCCCGGCGCATAACAAACCCCTGGCGCTGGTGGAAGACGCTGGAGTGGAGGATGTTCTGCGTGCGTATCACGAACGATACAACGCCCTCAGTCGGATGTCCTTTGTAAAACTGATCGTTATCTTCAAGAACCACGGCCTCTCGGCGGGAACCTCACTGGAGCATCCCCATTCACAACTGGTAGCCATCCCCGTAGTGCCGAGACATGTCAGGATGGAACACGAAGTAGCCATGCGCTACTATGACGATCGCGGAGAGTGCCTCTATTCTGACCTGGCGGGCCACGAACTGAGCACGGGCAAGCGAATAGTGATGGAGACGGGAAGATTCGTGGTCTTTCATCCCTTCGCCTCTCACCAGCCCTTTGAGACCTGGATCGTACCGAAGATGCATCAAGCCAGCTTTGGCAGTGCTTCGGCAGAAGAGCTGCAGGACCTGGCCCACGTCCTGCGGATAGTCTTGCTCAAGCTGTATCGGGGGCTCGAGAACCCGGATTTCAACTATGTTATCGACACCGCCCCCGTGGCGGACGAGAATGAGGACTATTACCTGTGGCACTTGAGAATCATTCCTCGACTAACTGAGGTGGCAGGATTCGAGATCGGCTCCGGCATCAACATCAATACCGCCCTACCCGAGGAAACAGCGCCGTTCATGCGGGAGCTGGAAGTTGAATAGCTGCCTCAAAGGGTGGGAGGCCGATGATTAGCAGGCCCGCGCCAGGCTTCACCATGCTTTCGGGCCCGGATGAATATCTGAGGAGGTAATTATCATGAGTCACAGCGGACTTGTCCAGGTTGAAGACTACGAGCAGTTTGTGGGAGCGGAAACGATTGAGCGTATTAGGAGAAAGGCCAGGCTGCTTCAGGATCTCCATGTAGTCAATCTGAATTCAACATACTACGGCGGGGGCGTGTCACAGCTATTGTCGTCGCTCACGCTCTTGATGAACGGCCTGGGAATAAGGACCGGTTGGAGGGTGGTTCACGGACCGCCGGATTTCTTCAGCATCACCAAGAAGATGCACAATGCTCTGCAAGGAGGGAAGATCAATCTTACCGCCAGGAAAAGGCAACTCTACGAGCAGGTTATCTATGAAAACGCGATTCGAAATCACCTTGACCACAACGTGATCATTGTTCACGATCCACAACCACTTCCCATGATCACTCACTACCGGAAGAACTGTCCCTGGATTTGGCGCTGTCATATCGACCTGTCCCGCCCAAACCAGGAGCTCTGGGACTACCTGGTTCCGTTCGTAGAGAAGTATGATGCGGTTATCCTCAGCAGCGAAGACTATAGACAGAGACTTGAGACGCCGCAATTGTTCTTCATGCCGGCCATAGACCCTTTCTCCATCACCAACCGCAAGCTGAGTCAGGATGAAATAGACGAACGCCTGAGACATTACCATATTCCCACGGACCTTCCCCTCGTGGTGCAAGTCTCCCGCTTTGACCGCTGGAAAGACCCGGAAGGTGTTATCCAGGCCTTCAAATTGGCGAGAAAGGAAGTGGACTGTACCCTCGTGCTGCTGGGCAATACGGCCACAGATGACCCGGAGGGCGAGGAGGTATACAGGTCCTTGCTGGGCAGCAGGGAAGAACGCATCATTATCATCAGTCGTCAGGACGGGGCGCTGGTGAATGCCCTTCAGTGCCGGGCGGCTGTTGTCGTGCAGAAGTCCATCCGCGAAGGATTCGGCCTGACGGTTGCCGAGGCCATGTGGAAAGGAACTCCGGTAGTCGGAGGGAATGTAGGTGGCATTCGCTACCAGATCCAGGATGGAGACAACGGTTTCCTGGTCTCCTCCATCGAGGAGGCGGCAGAGAGAATCGTCCGATTGGTCAAAGACAAACAGTTGCGGGAGAGACTGGGACAACAGGCCAGGGAAACGGTGAGGCAGCGGTTTCTACTGACGCGCCTCCTGGAACAATACCTTGACCTTCTCAACTCCTTTGAGGCCGTTTTCCCGTTGACCGGCGCAGGCAGGGTTCAGGGGTAAGAAACCACACCAAGCTCAAGCCAGAGCGGAGGCGCGTCAATCGACAGAGGCGCAGCCACGAGGCGTTTTCATGGCAACACTACGCCCGCCGGACTTAGCTGCCCTTGAGCAGGGGAAGTATGTGCCTTCTGTAGAACTTGCTTTCAGAATCGCTAGAGCTTTCCAGGTAGCAGTGGAGGGTGTGTTTCAGTTCGGGGGAAACCAGTAAGTCAGGCGGGATGATGAACGTATTGCGCTTTCGTGCTGGCGGTAGAGTTCATGAACGTAGTCTAGCGCTTGGCAATCTATCTCGGTTTCGCCAACCTGAACACTATTTACCCATTCCTCGCTACCTGCGTCCTCAGTGCTCAGACAGCTCGCCCGGATAGTAGAGGAGGAGCTGCGCTCATCTCAGACACTCCCTCCCCACGCTGTTCCACCAGAACCCTCCGCAACTCATTGTCTGTTGCCTTCCTCTCCCATTCCTTCCTGGACAGTGCCTGTATTCTCGAAGGTTCCACCCTGTCCTCCATCATTTGGGCGAATTCGCAGGAGGCGCACTTGCAGTTCTGAGTACAGATACGCCAAGAAACAATACCCTTGATAGCATAGATGCAGCCCCGTTGATTACCTGGTTTCTTCTTCCTAGCAGAGTTGACGGACCGCCCGGCATGGTTCGCTCTGACGTGGTTCTGTAGCGCGTTGGCGATGGCGTCTGCACAGGACATCATTTGACCTCCTCAATCTGTAGCACTTCACGTCTCATCGTGGGCGACCTCTTTGGCACTAACCGTCGCGTGCACAGACCTTCACTCAGGACTCGATACATCGTTTCGGGGATTTTCCCAGTATCCCACACAGGTTCAACTTCGCCAGACTCTATCAAGTCCTTGGCTTCCTGCAGGGTTTCCGCTTCCACTTGATACGTGTAACGGTGGATTTCCTGCTCGCGGCTCTGCAACTTGAATGTCATCAACTTCACTTTTCCAAATGCCAATCTGTGTTTTTGTTCCTCAATACGATCGGCCCAACCACTCCAACAACCAGGAGAGCTATGAATGAGGTGGTTAGCACAGTCTTTGTTACTGGTGTAGGAGCAGTTATGAACGCCATCATCACCCCCAGCGCTATCACCCCAAGAACCAGCATTACCACTGTCCATGCTTTCATTGTCATTGGTTCACCTCCAACCTTTAATACTAATCCGACCCTTCTGCTAACCTGTCCCTCAGCCATTCGTGCTTGTCTTGCCATGACCAGAAGGATAGCGGTAAGTCCAGCGGCGACAAGTAAACCCACGCCTATCTCCATAAGGGGAGCCACTCCTCCCTCCCATATCCCTCCGGCGTTAGAGCCAGAGGGAGGGATGTGACCGAAAACGGGGGAACCAACAAGAAAGTTCCGGAAGAAGGGCGAGTGGCCCAAACCCCCAAATGCCAGGCCGATGAATGTGAGCAATCCAATGCTCATCAGAGTATCAAGGTGAGATGTCTTCAGGCTTTTGCTGATGTCACGGGAACCGAAAGTGACAATGAGTAAGGCCACACCCGATGCAACCACAGCACCTCCCTGAAACCCGCCTCCGATGGTCGAATGCCCATGTGCGATGAGGTATACGCCATAGACGAGGATGGGTAGAATTAGAAACCTGGTCATAACGCGCACAATCTTGGACAGTCCCACCTGCGAGGCGTCCAGTGACTGTAGTGTCCCGTCAGCCGGCGGCTGCATTGCGATTTCCTGAGCGATCGCATACGGACCTTGGCCCTGGCCTGGCAGGACACCTGGAAGAGGCTGAATACCTCTCTCGCGGTGCGGCCTTGTCCTGACAATGGCTAGCCTACCGTGGTATGCTGTTCCCGGGGCTCGTTTCTGCGCCATGCTTCTGCTCCTCCCAGGGGAGAGTTGTCAGGCCAACTCTCCACAGTTCTCGATGTTCACAGTTTCCGGCTCGACCTCACCTGGTATCTCCACAGCTCCTTCAGGTTGGTTATCCCTCATGGCCTGCCTTTCCTGGCAGGCTTTCGGCCGCTCGATGATCTGCACCAGACTGTTCATATATCTACATTATGTTACCATTTCTATCACTGTAGATAGTCTAACCTCCCCTGGTTTGCTTTGTCAAGCCGCCCTGGAAGTATTGTAGATGGTCTACGATTCTGTCCTCCCGTAACAGTTCAGCGAAAATGTCCGCATGCAGGAGATGCTGACATTGAACATGAAGGAGCAGACGAGACTAGGGGTATTGAACGAGGTGGAGGGTGGGAGATTGAGGATGGGGATGGCAGCAGAGGTGGTGGGGCTGTCGATGCGACAGGTGCGAAGGCTACGCGCGGCATACCGAAAGGAGGGTGCTGCAGGTCTGGCGCACAGGAATCGGGGGCGACGGCCGCACAATGCGCTTGATGCTGGAATAGCGCAGAGAGTAGTGGCGTTGGCAAAGGCGAGGTATCTTGGGGTGAATCAGCAGCACCTGACGGAGCTGCTTGATGAAGGGGAGGAGATTCACCTGTCGCGGTCGACGGTACGGCGTGTGCTGCTGCGTGCGGGGATAGGGAGTCCACGGAAGAGGCGGGCTCCAGAGCATCGCAGCAGGCGTGAGCGTAAGCCCCGGGAAGGGATAATGCTACAGGTCGATGGCAGTCCGCACGACTGGCTGGAGGGGCGAGGTCCTCACCTGTGCCTGGTGGGCGCCATCGATGACGCCACGAGTCATGTGCCATACGCGCTCTTCCGGGAACAGGAGGACAGCCAGGGCTACTTGGTGATGCTGCGGCGGATAGTGGAGACGAAGGGGATACCGCTGTCGCTGTACCACGACAGACACTCGATCTTCGTGGTGTCGAGGAAGCACGTGGAATCGATAGAGGAGCAACTTGCAGGGAAGCGTGCGCTGACGCAGTTTGGCCGGGCACTGGAAGAACTGGGCATCGGGTCGATCAAGGCGGACTCAGCGGAGGCCAAGGGGCGGATAGAGCGCCTCTGGCGCACATTCCAGGACAGGCTGGTGAGTGAGCTGCGGCTGGCACACGCAACGACCCTGACTGAGGCGAACGAGGTGCTGCGTCGTTTCCTGCTCCGCTACAACCGCAGGTTTGTGGTGCCGGCAGCCGAGAGTGAGCGCGCCTATCGCCCGGTTGATGAGGGCCTCGACCTGGACACTGTCTTCTGCTTCAAGTACAGGCGCACCGTGGGCCGCGACAACGTGGTGCGCTTCGGCGGACATCGCATTCAGGTGCTGCCCTCACACGGCAGGATCAGCTACGCCAGGGCAAAGGTGGAAGTGCACGAGCACATGGACGGTAGCATCGCTGTTTACTACGGCGACACCTGCCTTGCCACCACCGTGGCTCCCTTCGAGGCACCGCTCCTCAGGGCGCGGAAAAGCTCCCGCCCTCCCGGCAATGCCACGCCTGACCTGCCAGCATCATCCCCTCCTACGGCTCCTGCAAAGCCACGGGTGCATTGCACCACAGCAGAGAACAAGCCCGCACCCGACCACCCATGGCGCACTCCATTCAAACCACAACGAAGGAAGAGGACATTTTC
>JADFUZ010000108.1 GCA_015222295.1 Chloroflexota bacterium
AGCAGCAATACAAGTCGGATTCACTGGTTATCATGTGCAAAGGCTGCGCCCCCGATTTTGAAGACGTACAGAAGATATTCGGAATCTCGGACTTCGTCCCTCTGTCCGTTCCCTGCGTTGGGCGCATCCCGATGGACGTACTGTTGAAAGCAATATCCTCTGTGGGAACAAACGGGATACATATCCTGGCCTGCGACGTGGACTATTGCCGATTTGAAAGGGGAAGCTCCATTACCGGGCAAAAAGTCATGGCGCTCAATCTTCTCCTGGAACAGCTTGGCTACGGCAAAGAAGCGATCGAGCTGAAGCGGCATAGTCTCAAGGTCAAAGCAGACAGGAACAAATGCATCAGTTGCGGCAATTGCGCTTTCCACTGTCCCTTCAGCGCCGCCAAGCTGGTGAGCGGAGCAGCCGAATTCGACCTGGACCTATGTCGCGGCTGCGGTCTATGTGTCGCCCTGTGCCCTGCCATGGCATTGGAGCTGGAGAACTGGGAGGGAGCGCGCATATCAGCTTCGATAGCCAGGCTATCCTCGGAAATGGCAGAACCAAAGATCCTGGTGCTACGCTGCCAGTGGTCCGCTTTCCCTTTCCCCAACGAGGAACTTGATGCCAACGTTCGGGTTATAGATTTGCCGTGTGCCTCGAGAGTGGAGCCGCTGCACGTCCTGGAAGCTTTCCGGATGGGGATAAGTGGCATTCTAATAGCTGCCTGTCACGAGGCAGACTGCAAATCCAAGACAGGCAGCAAGGAAGCTCAGAGGCTGACCACAGCGCTGAAGAAGACCCTGGGGCAAATCGGCTTCGAAGAAAGGCTTCATTTCTGCTCTGTAGCCCCGAGATACCCGGAGGCTTTCTATGAAGAACTGCAGCAGTTCCGGGAAAAGATAGAGAGCGGATATTCATAGGAGGCGACCCAGTGATAGTAACCAGCCAGAAACCCCTGGACGAGATTCTGAGCTTCATATCCCCCTACAACGTAGTCCTGCTCGCCGGCTGTGACGGGTGCACCCAACCTCCAAGGGGGCTGCGGGAGGCCAAGACCCTGGGCCAATTGCTCGAACTGGGCGGGAAGCTGAGAGGCAAGGACTTCAAGGTCAGGGTGACAACATCGCCCAAGCAATGCGATTCCTATTTGACACTCACCACGCTTGAGCCTCAGATAGAAGACGTGGAGGCTATTCTCTCCTTGGCCTGCGGTCTGGGAGTGCAAACCATAGCCCAGGTCTTGCCTGACTTGCCTGTGTTCCCGGCCCAAGACACGCTGTTCATCGGGGCAGAAATGAGGGAAGAAGGCAGCTTCGAAGAAAGATGTGCTGCCTGCGGCCACTGCATTCTCGACCTGACTGCCGGGATTTGCCCCATTGCCAGATGCCCCAAAGGCCTACTAAACGGGCCCTGTGGAGGATCAGTCAACGGCAAGTGTGAGGTTGACTCGGAAAAGGACTGTGCCTGGGACCTGATAGTCAGACGCCTGGAGAAATCAGGCAGGTTGTCTCTCCTGGAGGAAATCCAGCCCCCCAGGGATTTCTGGCGGGTGCCCAGACCGGGGAGAGTTAGAGAGTAATAGCGTGAAGGACCGCATGAGCAATCAGGAAGGGAAGTCGGAAATCACGAATCGCTGGAATCCATAGGCCTGCGCGATCCTGCCTGCACCGGCTTGAGCCGCATCCAGCCTAGTACAATCAAGGAATGAGAGAACTTGCCTAGGGAGATGATTTGAAGACACTGGTCCTGGGAATTGGGAACTCTATTCTGTCTGACGATGGCATAGGGATCAGAGTAGCACAGGAAACACGCGAAAGGGTCAGAGACCCCCAGGTAACGGTACGTGAATCCAGCGGAGCCGGCCTCAGCGTGCTGGATTCAATAGCGGGCTATGAACACGTTATCATCATCGATGCCATCCAAACCGAGAGTGGGAAAACAGGCCAGATACACCGGCTGGGGCCCGAGGATTTCTCCCTTGCCCGGCATCTGCCTTCGCCTCACCAGATAGACCTGGT
The DNA here is from genome assembly GCA_015222295.1 of Chloroflexota bacterium. Taxonomy (GTDB): domain Bacteria; phylum Chloroflexota; class Dehalococcoidia; order GIF9; family AB-539-J10; genus JADFUZ01. The sequence goes on from JADFUZ010000108.1 coordinate 2,007, forward strand.
TACCGCCTTGCAACTGGGCCAGAAGCTTGGCCTGGCCATACCCTCCAGGGTCACCATATTCGCGGTAGAAGCAAAGGATGTCAGTACCTTCGGCCAGAAATGCACACCCGAAGTAGAGCGAGCCATCCCTGAAGTGGTCGGGATGGTACTGGACGAGCTGGTGCAATCCACTGGCAAGGAAGGAATTCGATCAGAATGAGCGCCGAGAGCGTTTCAAGGAGTATCTCAGCGAACTTCTATCCCGTCGGGCAAGAATTGGCCAGAAAACCTTGCTTTTTCGTCTCATCCTAGTATAACATTCACGCGGCAATCGGCATTTCGAACGTGGGCGCCGAATTTCTACCAGACAGGGGATCTGTGCAACAAAACCACAGCAAATGCGACGAAGTCCGGTAGACCGATTGTCGTCACCCAGGACACCTTTGCAAGCAGAATGTGAGAGCGTGCGCCTGAACTGAGAGTGACTTGAAAGCGATAAAGTTCCTGGTAAGTGCTTGTGTTGCATTTCTGCTATATCTGCTTCTCACCACTGCCTCCGGATCGCTATTCCTGTGGAGTAGAGAGGAACTGATAATCGGGGCTGTCTTTGCCATCATAGTGGGGATGGTAACGAAAGACATGGTCGTCAAGAAAAGCCTCAGAATGCTTGACCCCCGAAGAGCTCTTCTGTTCGTCGCCTACTTTTTCGCGGTATTCTTACCAGCAATGGCAATTGCAAATGTCGATGTTGTCTATAGGGTAATAACCGGGAGGATAAACCCGGGCATAGTGAAGATTTCTCCCAACTTGGGTAACGACTTGAGTTTGACCCTACTGGCAAACAGTATAACCCTGACCCCGGGCACTCTAAGCGTAGAGGTGGATGAAAAGACGAACGACCTGTACGTCCACTGGATAAACGTCAAGAAACAAGCTCTGGAGAAAATGCCCCGGGATTATAAGGCCGTGTGCGGTAGCTTCCCCGACTGGGCAAGGAGGATAGCGGGATAATGTGGCTTCCTGTAGCCGTGTTCCTGGGTGTGTGTATACTCATATGCCTCGTAAGGCTGATTCTCGGGCCGAAAGCTCCAAGTCGAATAGTAGGATTGGATACCATCAATACGCTGGTGGTGGTCTCTATGGTTGTGCTGGGAGCCGCATTTGAACAGGTCATATTTCTTGATGTAGCTATTGTCTATGCCTTGCTGTCTTTCGTTACCACGCTCTACATAGCCAAGTACATTGAGAAGGGGAAGTTCTAGCCGCCATGAATTCAATCGTCTACACATTCATAGTCATAGGATGCTTCTTCAATCTAGTAGGCTCAATTGGCCTTCACCGTTTCCCCGATATTTACACCAGGTTACACGCCGCAACTAAATGTACTACCTTTGGTTCCATATTCCTGGTTGCCGCGGTAATGATACAGTCCGTAGGTACCTGGGGAACAGAAGGCATGTCTTCCCCCCAATCGGTGCTCACCCTGCATGCGTTCATCGCCTTAGTATGTATCGTGCTGACTAACCCTACAAGTGCGCATGCCATTGCCAGAGCGGCCCACCGAAGTGGAGTGAAACCCGCCAGGGCGGTTGTAGACGATCTCGAGGGGGACAGGCATGACTGATTCAGGCATTCTGCACGTGATCATACCTGTACTGATAGTGACATGCGCAGTATTCGTAGCCAGGTTCAAAGATCTCATCTATGCAGCCCTAGCTTTGGCTGGTCTTAGCTTGCTCTTGGCCCTGGAGTTCTATCTACTTCAAGCCCCCGATGTCGCCATCGCAGAGGCCGCGATAGGAGCGGCTATCACTATAGCCATATTCGTCCTTGCAATAAGGTCAACAAGGCGCACGTAGGACAAGAGATGAGAAAAACGGCTGCAGCGGTATCTCTGGGAATTGTCATAGCTTTCTTGGTGGCGTTAGCTTTCCTCATCCATCCCTTTGGCCAGCCTCCATCCCAAATGGATGACTACATGATACAGAACTCGCAGGCTGAAACTGGAACAAACAACGTGGTCGCTGCTGTGCTTTTTGACTACAGGGGCTTCGATACTCTGGGCGAAGCTACCGTCTTGTTCACGGCAGTAATGGGAGTGGTCATGCTATTTAGAGCCGGGAAGAAAAGGGAGGGCTAGACAACAATGATGTCCAAGATTGTGCGCACCATGTGCAATATCCTGGTTCCGCTCATCTTCGTCTTCGGTCTCTACGTCATTATGCATGGACATATAACCCCCGGCGGCGGATTCCAGGGAGGTGCTGTATTTGCTTCTGGTGTCGCTTTTATCATAGTTGCTTTTGGTTCCGCTAACGTTCAGAAAAGGCTGAAGGAGCACCACCTTTCGGTTTTGGAAAGCGGGGGGGGGCTGATATTCATTGGACTAGCATTTGGCGGTCTGGCTACCATATTCTTCTTCAATTTCCTCGTTGGTTCTCCCATCTTCGGCCACATACCGCCCTCTGGGGCCAATCCTGGGGATCTGTGGACCGGGGGAGTAATCCCCTTGATGAACATAGGCGTAGGCCTGAAAGTTCTAGCCGGACTGTCTGCCATTGTCCTGGTTATGGCCCTGGTGTCCAGCGGGATAGAGGTGGAGGAATGACAGCAAGTACTTCGTATAATGTCCCCTTCTTGGCCGTAGTAGCGCTTGCTGGCATTGCCTTCTACATCATCCTGTTCCAGAGAAACCTGATCAAGCTGGTGATGGGCATCGTTATCCTGGAATCGGGAGTCAACTTGTTCCTGGTCAGCCTGGGATACAGGAGTGGAGGAATTGCGCCGATCTTCACTCACGCTCCTGAGGGAATCATGGTGTTGCCCGTTCCCCAAGCCTTGACCCTGACCAGCATCGTTATCGGAGTGGCAACCACCGCCCTTATGCTTTCCATGATAATGCTCATCTACCGCCACACTGGGGATATCGATGCAGAGAAGTCCAGGAGTTTGAAAGGATAGCAACCTTGGACAGCCTGGTAACGCACTCTTCAATACTGGCAATAGCTATCCCCCTGCTGGCAGCCTTCCTGACTCCACTCATAAGCAGGACAGGTGACAAAGCCAGGAATCTCCTGGTAATAGCCGCGTTAGCGTTCGCGGAATTCCTGGTCATAATCCTGGCCAGGGATATCTACCTCAACGGGGTGCACATCTACACTCTCGGCGCGATGTCACCCGACCTCACCATACCCGAAAACTACATGATACCGATACGCATTATCCTGGAAGTCGATGCCATGTCGGTATTCATGGGCATCATAACGACCACCGTTTCCCTGGCGGCAGCCATCTATTCCATTCCATTCTTGAAGGAAGAGACAGGTGGGGACAGATTCTACACGCTACTGCTCCTCCTTACCGTGGGTATGCTGGGGCTGGTATTCACCGGAGACATGTTCAACTTCTTTATCTTCCTGGAGATACTATCGATTTCCGGGGCTGCACTGGCCGCCTTCAGGACAAGGCGTGCGGATGCAACAGAGGGTGGATTCAAGTACATTGTCATATCCGCAGTTAGTGCCCTGGTGGTGCTGTTTGCCGTGGGTATTC
>JADFUZ010000109.1 GCA_015222295.1 Chloroflexota bacterium
GCTAACCCGGTGCCCTTGCTCGAAGATATGCTGAGTAGCGGCGTTTGGTTCCGGCACTTTCGCCGGCTCGTGGAGCAGCATCCACAAGTACTTCGGGCACTGCAATCCGTTCAGGTATTTTGTTTTCGACAGTAGATTCGAAGCCATCTTGCTCCCAAGCACGCCATATTTAGCTCCATACGACGTGAGTTCCAAGTCCTTCGGTACCGTGAATTCACAGTTATTCTACTACGAGCGTACGGAATGAGCACTATCTATCTCTTCCTCACAGGGGTCAATGAACTTTCCTGTCGTATCCGACCCACTCTTTCTCCTTCAACACATACTTCATGATCTTTCCTGTGGACGTTCTGGGTAGTTCACCAAACTCCACGTTCTCGGGTACCTTGAACTTGGCTAGCCTCTTCTTGCAGAAGCCAATGATGTCGTCTCTTGTAGGGTTCTTCCCCGGTTTGGGATTCACGATAGCCTTGGGTCTCTCACCCCACTTCTCGTCGGGCACAGCGAAGACTGCGACGTCGAGAACATCAGGGTGTTGGCATATCACTTTCTCTATCTCCAGGGTGGATATATTCTCCCCTCCGCTTATGATCATGTCCTTACTGCGGTCCTTTATCTCTACGTATCCGTCGGGATGCACTACTGCCAGATCACCACTGTGGAACCAACCGCCTCTGAACGCTTCTTTCGTCTTTTCTGGCTCCTTATAGTAGCCCAGCATCACGTTATTCCCTCTCATTACTATTTCGCCCATCGTCGCACCGTCGTGTGGGATTTCGTTCATGCCGTCATCAACCACCTTCATGTCGAAGGAAGTGACATATGGGACTCCCTGCCTGGCCTTGAGGCGTGCCCTTTCTTCGGGGGGCGATGTGTCCCATTCAGGGTGCCACTCGCAGACGGCGTAAGGCCCATAGGTCTCCGTCAGTCCGTATGAGTGCGTGATGTCACCGCCCAGTGACTCTACGTTGTCTATCACGGTAGGTGAAGGAGGTGCGCCGCCAAGAAAGCATTTTGTCTTTCCCGGGAATTTCATGTCTCTTCCCATCATGTATTCGGATAGCGTGAGATAGACGGTGGGAGTACCACCCATATGTGTTACGCGCTCCTGCTGCATCAGTTCGGCGATCTTCGCCGCGTCCGCCTTTCTGAGGCACACGTGCTTTGCCCCCACGGCGGTTACTCCCCAGGTGAAACACCAGCCGTTGCAGTGAAACATGGGTACTATCCAGAGATATGTGGAGTCAGGCCTGATGTCCGCTTCCAGCGCATTGCCCAGACTATTGAGGTACGCTCCTCTGTGCGAATACATGACACCCTTGGACTGCCCTGTTGTGCCACTCGTATAGTTAATGGATATGACATCCCTCTCGTCTTCCAACACCATTTCTAGCTCAGAGGTCGAGCTTTGGGAGAGAAAAGCTTCGTAGTCAGGGCCTTCAAGTCCTTTTTCTGCTTCCATATCCATAATGTTCACGAAGGTCCTTACGTTCTTGAGTTCATCTCTTATCTCTCCCACTGCGGGCGCAAATTCGGTGTCCAGGAAAAGCGCCTTGGCCTCGGAGTGATTGACTATGTAGCTGATCTCTCCTTGAGATAGCCTGATGTTTATGGTTACCAGGACGGCTCCGATCCAGGGAACGGCATAATGCGCCTCCAGTAGGGCGGGCAAATTGGGTGAAATGAAGGCCACTTTGTCCCCTTTGGCAATACCCAGTCTTTTCAGCCCGTTCGCCATGCGCATGACACGCTGGTAGAACTGTCTGTAGGTGTATCGGGTGCCCTCATAGACCACAGCCTCCTTATCAGGGAACGTGTACGCGCTACGCTTGAGAAAACTCAGCGGAGTCAGCATGTGGAACGATACCCCTTCGTTATTCATAGCACCATCACTCGAGTGGCTCCTTACGCCGCAATTTGCGATAGTAGGAACCTGACAAGTACAGACCTGCCGCAGGATTGTGGCCAAAGACCCTGTCTTTGGCTATCAGAACAGTGACAGGGGCGTCCGCGTACTTGAAGAACAACGAATCGTGCCCGACACAGAGCCCCACGACTATGTTGAATTCGGTATGTTCACTATTCAGGATTTTGGCCTGGCTGATGGGATTGCACATCGTCTCCCAGACGCCTGGTCCTCCTATCTTTTGTTCTTCTTCTATGCCGATTCGCTCCTTTGGTACGCCGCCCACCTTACAGCAGATGGAGACAACCTGAAAGCCCCTGTTTTCCAGTATCGTGGCTAGCAGCCTGGCCTCGCTACGCAAGCCGCTGCAAAAGGCGATGCCAAGTTTCTTGTAGCCCATCTTCTTGGCGAATTGTGCTACTTCCTCCACTCTGGGGTTCCGCGGAGTCACGCCCTCCGGGAGGTTCATGTAGCACTCAAATTCCTGGATAGAAGCCTGGCGTGCAAATTCCCTGAGTTCTGGTTTTTCATATTCCGCCAGAGCTTCATCAACGACATGTTGCTTGGTTCTGGTGGGACAGTCTGCTGCCCCTTCGCTGAAATGCTCACTGTCACAAACGACTTTCGCGCACTTTGTGCACTCAACCTGCTCAGCCATAAGTCTCCTCCCTTGCCATCGGGTTTCCGTCCACTGTGAATATAGCACGAAGGTTCTGGCCAGGGGAAGCAAGTCTCGCACTCGCAGCGTTTCCCAGCCATCTTTCTTGATGGAAATGGAGGTCAATCCCGTTTGTGATGCGCCTGACACCGCAACCGTGGTGGGTTGTTCCTGGCGCGATCAGGGACCATTGTCCTGTTCTGGATACGAGCACAGACATGAGCTTGGGGCTGAACACTGGTGACTCTGGCGGAGCGGGCTGTTAGTTCCCAGGCAGGCCGGCCAATGACTGTTTGGCCGCCAGGAGTCACACGTGCAGGGGCTATTTCCCTCTAGCCGCCGGACATAGACTGAGACATATGTCGCAGGGCACAAGCCTGCCCTGCTCTTGGGTCATATTGGCAGAGTTGGAGAGACAGAGTGAGGGGTCTGGCATACGGTACGGTTCGAGCGCCTTGGCAGGGCAGGCATCAATGCATATTGAACACTCACTGCAGGTCGGGTTCTCTTCCTCTGTCAGACACGAGCCAGGGGGCGCCTCCATTGGGTAGTCTGTCCTTATGGCCGTGAAGCGAAGTCGGGGGCCGTATTTGGGGTGCAAGACTATGGTACTCTTGCCGCGTCTGCCCAGCCCAGCGCGGATCGCTTCGTCCTTCAGGTTTAGCTCGCCTCTGCGCGGATAGCCAAGCCACCCCACTGGTTCAGCAGAGAAGCCGCTGCGGCGAATGTAGCTTACTATTGACCGAAGCCTGTGATCGATGTGTTTTTCAAACCCGTATAGTTGGAACTCACCGTCCGATCGACCGAATTCGTCAAGATTGCGCTGGGAGGTTGACTCAAGTCCGAGGATCAGCAGGGTGTCGCCGCTGGGCAGCCGGCTGGTGCCAACAACGTCAAACAGGGAGGCCACGTAATCCGGTAGTTGATGAGATCGCATTTGTCATCTGCCCCGAGCTACAAGCGCCGCGACTGCGCCCTTCTCTCGCCGAAACAGAACGCTTCTGCTCTCAGTCCAGGCGGTGGTGAGACTGCGCAACGGGAACTCGTTGCTATCTCCCCGCCCTCAGTATTTTGGCTTTCTTAAAGCCGATGAATTTGAACACGCCTGGAGCGACCCGCTTCAGTGAGGCGAAGCCGGCGGGAGCATCGCCTGGCGCATCCACTTCGACGTCGTGGGTTGACAGGGCCGATTCCTCCGCGCCCGGGGTGTTGTAGTACTCCGGCATGAGGTCATATCCCAACACACGTTTAATGTCCTCCACGGTGAATGTGCTGTTGCCGGTATTTGTGAGGACGAGCCCGGCAATGTAGTTTCCCCATTGCTTGAACAAGAACGTCTGAAGAAAAAGATGCCTCTCTTCGGGGTCCGTGATGTATTTCTCGGCAAGCACAATCTTGGCCTGTGCCAGACCTGTCACCTCTGCAGCAGGCGGGCTTGTCTCTGCGGCATGTGATGGCGAGTCACTTAGCGATCTGGACACAGCGACTCCTGCCGCACTTGCAGCGAGAGGCAAAGCATGATCGTGCCACAATTGCTTCAGGCGCTCTATTATCCACATCCTGGCGAGTGTGCGTGGCTCTTCGTCGAACTCCCGAGCCAAGGCCTGGAGTTGCCTTGCCTTATCTAATGGGAGGCTCACCCGCAGCGAGATCGAGTCGCTGGTATCCCTATCGTATGGCAGCGCGTCGTCCAGTATGTCCTCAGTAGTCTCGCGCATATCGTTGCCGTAGTTCTTCTTCAGTGTGGCCATGATATTCTCATACATGTAGCGGTCAATCTTGTTGCCGCCCACCTCGAGTTGCTCGGCGCCACCCTCCCTGCGCTTCAGGTATCTCATGGCCTCTCTTGTGTATGGGCGGTCCCAGGGGATCTTGTCTTTCCTATTCTTCCTGAACATGGCAGCATCGCCTGAAATAGGTTTTTCCGTTTCCTCAGAGACTATGCTAGCAGAATGAGTCCTCCTTTGCCAGTTCCTGACTGCAGGGTGCTGATGATAGCCTGTGCACGTGGCTACTCAGTTGCTCGCTCTGGAACCCAGCGTAAATGCAACGCCCGCCACGGCGGCCACACAGAGCACTGACGTCTGGAAGGTACCTGTAACGTCGATCAAATAGCCAAAGACTACAGGCATTACCAGTGGCCCGACGTTGCCAAGAGAGGAGATCAGGCCAACAACCGTTCCTGCAAAGCGGGAGAGGTATTCGTGCTCCACGGGCGCAGCAAGGGCAAGAGTGAGCACTCCAATGGTTGTGAACCCAGCAAGAAAGAGACATACAAGCAGCGCGGGAACAGGTGCGTAGTTTATGCCCCCGATGGACAAGGCGGCAGCCAATCCTAGCAGGGCTACTACGGTCTTTCTATCCTTGAATCTGTCTGACGCAAGCCCCACTATCGGCCCAGCCAGCAGGAATCCCAGTGGAAGCAAAGATGCAAATGCTGTGCTAAGTTCCTTCATCTCGAGGACCTTCGGCATCCACGTAGCGAGGGTGTCATAGCTCCCCATTGCTGCCATCACGAAGAGAAGGAGTACCCAGACATACTTGTCCTTCAGGATACAGGTGAAGCTCTTGAGCTGGAGGTTCGATGTGGGCTTTGCACCACTTCCTGCGAGGCACCACCAGAGCAGGCAGAGGGTGGCAGCCAGCCCAGCGTACGCAAAGAGAACATGCCGCCAACTCACCAGGTGAAGCAGGTATGGTGTAATCCCGAGAGCGGCAGCGTTGCCAGCGGCAAAACCCGAGACGTAGATGCCGGTCGACAGCCCAGGTGTTCTGCGTGACGACTCTCTAACCAGGAGGGACAAACACGGCATGGTTGCTGCCAGCCCCAGCCCCAGGAAGAACTGGCTTAGTAGAAGGGTCGGATAACTGGTCGAGAAGGCCCTTGCGAAAGCGAAAGCCGTGCAAATCAGCAAAGCCATTCTCATGACCCGTAGGTAGCCTATTCGGTCGGCCAGGAGTCCCCAAGGCAGCCTGAAGATGACCAGGCTTGCCATTGCGATGGAGAAGACGAAGCCGAATCGGGCGTGAGACAATCCCATCTCGCCCATGATGGTCGTGGCCATGGGTGCAGTGGCAAAAAGAAGGATGTGCAGCAGGAAGGCGATAGAGAAAGAGAAGACGAGCATCAGCAGCCGGTGCCCACGAGTGCCTTTCCTCGGAGCTGCTGCGCCTTGACCTCCAGGGTAGTCCGCCATTCTGGAACCAGCGAAATGATAGCTGGCAGAGACCTGCAGAGCAATAGGGAGCCCGTTGGGCCTGTCGTCACAGTGTGGGCCTCCTGCATTTGCGCATGCTCATCGCCCGACACGAATATCCTGGTCCGAAACACTCTGTTAGCGGCGCGTTGGCTGACCTGTGAACCCGGTTGCCTTGACGAATGCCACTGGAAACCATAGACTTAGACGTCTTCCGGTAGTGTGTTTGGCGCATTCGTCTAGGGGTTTAGGACACCTCCCTCTCAAGGAGGAGATCACCGGTTCGAATCCGGTATGCGCTACCAACGCCCACTCCAGACGGGTGTGCTATCCTGAGTCGGCAGTGGTACTCACAGATCGTAGAACTGGTTGCCACGGGCATGCGACGCTTGCAAGCGAAGCTCCCTCGGACCGGCA
>JADFUZ010000110.1 GCA_015222295.1 Chloroflexota bacterium
TGTGTGGCCAATATCTTCTCCATTCTCTCCCTGGCGTAGTCAAGGCAGCTCTTCTTTCCTGCAGCCATCCATTCGGGGTAGGTCAGCCGATCAGCGGCCTTCGGCACGGACTGCTCCAGTTTCCACCATTTCCTGGTATGCTGCTTGTTCAGGAAGTGGCCCGGGATAGGTCCGACCTCCTCTATGAGGTCAATGGCCAGGGTCTCATCGCTCACCGTGACTCCTTCCAGGAAACGGCCTATCATTGCGGCCACATCGTCATCCAGTATCGCCTGCACCGGGTGATGTGTGAGTTCTCCGTTGATACTGCCATGCAGCGCTACGTAGCTGGCCCCCGACAGGGCGCAGAGCAAAGCAGCCATGGCTCTCTCGTAACCGCCCTGAAAGTCAGCCTCCTTCGAACTGCTGATGGAAGACAAGTTGGCTGTGGGGACCGCGTATTTCCTCCGCCACATCTGGTTGAAAGCACAGGTGTGCAGAGAAGTCGCGATATCACCAAAAGCGGGGGCCCCGTTCTGCATGTTCACCGGAAAGTCAAGGTGGCTGGCCAGTATTCGCGTGCCCGGCTTCATGACTTGTAGCAATACGATGGGCGCCATGCATTCTGCGTTGTGCGTTATCAGTGCTCCGGCAATGGTGGCGGGCGCAGTCCCTCCAAACATGGGACCATCTCCCACTTTAACCGCGAACCCGGCTTCAGCCCCCCTGATAGCCGCTTCTATCGCGTCGGTATAGTACGTCAGAGGTGATCCCGGCAATGCGTAGAGGTAGAGTTCCATTCCAAGCGCCTGCGCCATTTGAATGGTAAACACTTCGCTATCGTTGGAATAGCCTTCCGGCTGGAACTTGCTGGAATTCCTCGCTTTGCCAGCCAGGGATTCGAGCATCGCCATGCTTGGAGGCACACCTTCAAATCCGAAATAGGGGGTATAGGCCTTGAACAGATCGACAGTATCCAGCGCGTCGAGCACCGTCACAGCGTCGTAGAACTCCTTCCTGGTTGCCGTTCGCGGCTCCCACGTATCCAGGTCCACTGTCTTCATGCCGGGAAAGGCACTGAAGTAGGTAGTGTTCCCGCCTATGGTGAGGTCATTCTTAGGGTCCCTCGCCTTCAAGGAAAAGGTGCTGGGGCATTTGCGCAGCGATTCTTCGACCAGGCCCGCCGGGAAGCGCACCCTGTTGTTCTCATAATCGACCTTGCAGCCCTCGTTCTCCAGGATGCTTAGTGCCCTCTTGTGCTCGAGCCTTATGCCCGTTCTCCAGAGTACGTCCAGCGTTCCTCTGTGTACTGCCTCGAGCTCTTCCTCGGTCAGTATCTCCAGAGGTCTGAATCGGCGCGTAAACCCTTTTCTGGCCATGCTGCCCTCCCTGCTTTGGCATTCCCTGAGATGAGTGCTTCTGGAACGACTCGACCAGAAGCGCACTGTGCATTGTAGGGCTCGGCTCAACTGTTTGGCAAGATCCCGGACCCGGATTCAAGTGTAGAAGGGTGCCCTGGAACCGTTGTCAGAACAGCCGTGGGTCCAGGCGCAGGCCCTTCGCTGGCGCGAATAGGCGCTGATTCACAAGGAACGGCACGCCGGACCAGACTAGAAGAGAATAGCGGCTACCCATAGCAGCACGGTAAGAAGGACTGCTCCTATCAGTGCGGGTCTGGGCCTTGCCGAGGAAGAGACAGCGAGCGATTTGCCAAATCTGTAGCCCAGGGGTACGAGAATCAAAGCACCAGCAGCAGCCAGGCTCCCGTGCACGGCAACGTAGTCCAGGACCTTGGGCAGTCCTCCTATGACCCACCAGTGAGCGCAATGCTCCATAAAGGGCACATGAGGCATGATGTAGGTCATGGTGAGCGAAAATCCGATACTGGAAAGGTAGGCCGTGCTAATCCCTGCCAGACCCTGCCATTTCATTCTTTCCCATCTGTTGCCCAGTATGGCAAGCGTGATATCAAAGCACAGAGCGATCAGAACCACGGCCCAGACGTGGCAGTAGTAATGACCGGCATTTGTCAGTCTGAAGAGGCACGCAATTGCTCCGATGGCAGTTGACGAACCCGGTGTCCTGACGAAGTAGCGAGCCGAGGCAAGCAGGCCGATACCCAGAACGGTGGGGACTACTGAGCTGCGGGGGATGACATCGTGCAGAACTCCACCCGCGAAGACCTCCACGCAGCCCCACAGAGAGCCGAAAATCAGAATTACCAGCAAAGTCTTCTTTTTCATCGTCTACTCACTCCCGTGCGAAGTTTACCTCATTCTCCTCCAATTTTCACCAGTCGGACCATAGCAGCTACGATTCCCCCGGCTGCTCAGGAGCAGCCGGGCTCCTCACCCTTTCACCTTTTTCACGGCCAGAGCAATTTCGGAGAACTCATCCTCCCTTAGCAGACGCTTGAGGTCAAGCGCGCATTGTTTGACTCGGTGCAGGGTCTCCCCAGTTTCCTCCTCGGTAAGGTCGATGCCTAGCTTGTCGGCCCAGATGGTGACGGAGTCCAGTCCGCTTTTCTTGCCCATCACCACTTCGGCTGCTCTGTGACCAACTACCTGCGGAAGAATGGGAGATATGTACGTTGGGTGCTGTTCATAGCTGTTCCTGTACCAGCTAGCGACTATTCCGGACTCTATGTCATAGACTCCGTCGCTCACGAAAGGCCGGTTCGCGGGCGTGCCAGCAATCTCCCCTACCAACTGGGAAAGCTCGGTGAGTTTATCATACTTGATGCCCACATCTACTCCGTACAGAATCAGGAGTGCCATCACGGTCTCTTCCATAGGGCAGTTGCCGGGCCCCTCGCCAATACCGGTGACTGTGGAGTGAACGACTTCGCCACCGGCAAGCACTGACATTATCGTGTTGGCGGTGGCCATGCCAAACGTATTATGGAAATGTATTTCCAGCGGCCTGTTTATCCTTTCTTTGACTGTCTTCGTATAGTAGAAAGCGCCTTGCGGCGAGAGTACGCCAAAGGTGTCCACTATGGCCAGCGCATCCATATGCCCCTCTTGGGCCACCCTCTGTATGAGGTTCAAGTACCAGTCCATGTTTGACCTGGTGGCGTCGATAGTGAAGAAGACCGTATACAGTCCCTGTTCCCGGGCAAACTGAGTTGCCTTAATGGGAAGGCTCATGGCCTTCTCCAGAGGCCATTTGTAGGAGTGCTCAATCAGATGCTGGGAGCAGGGAATCTCGATGACAATACCATCGACACCGCAGTCCACGGCCCTTTTGACGTCATCCACCATACAACGGCAGAAAGAGAATATCTGAGGGCCCAGGTTGCGTTTGACTATCTCCTTGATGGCGGCCTCATCCTGCGGTGACACAACCGGCATGCCAGCTTCAATGCGGTGCACGCCTGCCTCAGCCAGCTTCTCGGCAATTCGTATCTTGTCGTCCTTTCTGAATACGATGCCAGACTGCTGCTCACCGTCACGCAGCGTGATATCGTGGATCCTGACCTGCTTGGGGGGATGAGAGTCTTGGGTTACCTCTGGCAGGAAGTTCCACGGACTGACAAACCAGCTATCCGATTTCCAGGGTTCCTTTGTCGTCATGGTTGGCGTGCTTTCTCCTTGACAACTAGAATTGGAATTCGAACTCTTCCTTCTAGTTGGACTGAATTCCTCTATCTAGAACGTGGTGCCACTAGTCCAGATATCAGGGTAGTTGACATAGTCCAGGGTTTCGGCCTTGGTCTTCTTTCCCGAGGCTACCGCTAACGCCTCACCAAGTACAGTCTGGCCTAGCTCCCTGTGGCCCGCCTTGTCACCGATGTCCACGTAGAGGTCTATGTGGTCGGAAAGCCGACGATAGGTGTTCGGGTTGGCTGTCACCTTTATCACGGGGACGAAGGGGAACCCTTGTGGTGCACCTATTCCAGTGGAGAACACTATGACCTGGGCCCCGGCGGCAGCCAGAGCGGTAACGGCTTTGGGTTCCTGCCCCGGTCCATCCAGAATAGACAGGCCGGGTCCCTCACATTTCTCGCCATACTCATATACGCCCATTATGGGCGTGCTGCCGCCCTTGACTATGGCCCCGAGGGATTTCTCTTCGATACTGGTCAGGCCAGCCGCGATATTCCCTCTCGATGGATTGGCCCCTCTCATATCTACACCCATAGCCAGAGCCCGTTTCTCCATGCGCTCCACAATTCCCATTATTCTCTGTCCTATCTCAGGTGATGCTGCCCTCCTGGCCAGAATGTGCTCAGCGCCCATCATCTCCGGTGTTTCTCCGAAGATGCATCTGCCACCCCTCTCAATCAGTATATCGCAGGCGGCGCCGATGCTCGGATTGGAGGCCAGACCTGATGTGGTATCGGAGGCACCACACTTAACGCCGATCAGCAATCTGGAATCGTCGCTTTCTTCCCGGGGTGTGGAAGAGGCATCGCTGACCATCTGGCGCGCCAGGCGTGAGCCCTCAGAAAGAGCGGGCCCAGCCCCTCCGATTTCCTGCACTACGACCTTGGCTACAGGTTTTCCTGAAGCGGCGATGCCTTCCATGATGTCGTCGACCGGTCCCTCACAGCCGAGGCTTACCAACAGCACAGCGGCCAGGTTGGGATTGCAGCCCAGGGAAATGAGGGTGCGGTGCACGATATCCATGTCCGGTTGGGATTGACCACAACCTTGCTGGTGGACAAAGAAGGCACATCCGGGTACCTGCCTGGCAATCCAGTAAGCGACGTCGTTGGCACAGGTCACCGTAGAGATGACCCCTACGTAGTTCCTCGTGCCCACGGAGCCATCGGGTCGCACATAACCCCAAAAGCTCAAATCTGCACTTCCCTAGCTTGCAAGATGATTACTCCTTCTTTCAACTCTGCTGCTTCGAAAGTGCACTATTGTAAACAATCATCGTGACTTGTTCAACAGTTATTTGCGTGCTCCGCTGCAAGAGGACAACTCCAGTGAGACCTTGGCAGGCTCTTCATCTAGATATTCTGCATGGCTTCCAATATAATGGCGAATTCAGGAACGTAATGGCGGTGAGAAACGGGGCTGGTGGTTGGCAGTCGGGAGATGTCAGAAATACTATGCGAGCATAAGGAGGTTTGCCGTTGGAAAGCTATTTTGACACTATTTCGAAGGCTGTGGAGAGCGGAGATGACAAACAGGTTGCCAAGACAGCGAGGGAAGCGCTTGCCGGTGGCGTGGCGGCCCTGAATATACTGGAGAAGGGACTGGTACCGGGGATACAGGCGTTGGGCAAGCTATTCAAGGATGGGCAGGTGTATCTCCCAGAGGTATTGATATCGTGCCGGGCGATGGGCCTCGGTGTTGAGGAGCTAAGGCCATATCTTTCCGACGCGAATATCCACAACAAGGGGACGATTGTGTTGGGAACCGTAGCAGGCGATCTCCACGACATTGGCAAGAATCTCACCAAGCTCATGCTTGAGTGTGGTGGCTTCAACGTGAAGGACCTGGGCGTGGACGTGTCCGCTGAGTCTTTTGTCACAGCGGCGCGTGAGTACAATGCTGACATCGTGGGGATGTCCGCCCTGCTCACCATGACCATGACCTACATGCCAGAGGTCGTCAAGGCTCTCGGGGTAGCTGGCTTGAGAGACAACGTGAGAGTAATGATAGGGGGAGCCCCAATTAGCCGCGAGTATGCTGATGAGATAGGTGCCGATGGTTTTGCCGCAGACTGCGCCTCCGCAGTGGATGAAGCCACGCGCCTGATGGGAATTGGATAGGACAATAGCGGATGAGCATTTCGAGCAGAGAGCGATTCCTGGGCATCTGTCGATTTGAGAGGCCGGGTGACTTATTCCTGATGACTCCATACTTCCACGACTTCTGGGCTCGAACGCTGGAGGAGTGGGTGAGACAGGGTGCCCCGCAGCAAATAGTGGACAATCGCTTTCGTGGGACCTACTTTCAGTTGGACCATATACGGATGCTGCGTGAGATCAGCCTGGGGACATTCATGGATAGGAGAATCGATATCGGCGGAGCCGCTTACGTGTACGAAATCCCGCCCATAGTTCCCTGTTACGAGACGGAGTTCATATCACAGGACGAACACACAGTCACCCTGGTAAACGAAGGTGGCCAGAAGGTGAGAGTCTCCAAAGACAACCCTGAGAAGATGCCGACGTATCTGGACCACCCGGTCAAGGATAGGCCTTCTTGGGAGGAATACAAGAAGAGGTTGAATCCCGATACCCCTGAGCGCTGGCCTTCCGACTGGGGCGACTACGTCCAGAAGATGAACAACAGGGACGAGCCGATCATGCTGAATGTGGGAGGGCTCTTTGGCTTTGTTCGGGAATGGATGGGGCTGGAAAGCTTGCTCTACATGTTCCACGATGATCCGGGCCTGGTAGAGGATATGATGGATCAGATAAGTTACCTGGAGGTTGAGGTGGTCAAGCGCGTGGTGAAGAACATTAGGGTCGATTGTGCCATGTTCTGGGAGGATATGGCCTTTAAGACCGGCCCACTGATTTCGCCCGCCATGTTCGAGAAATTCATGGTGCCTCGCTACCGAAAGCTCACAGACATACTTCACGGCAACGGTATCGATGTGGTCTTTGTTGACAGCGATGGGAATCTCAACGAGCTCATCCCGCTCTGGCTGAAGGCAGGTATCAACGGCTATTGGCCTCTGGAGTGCGCTGCGGCAAACGATGCTGTTGCGCTGAGAAGGAAGTACGGCAAAGATGTGATACTGGCCGGCAACATAGACAAACGGGCGCTGCTGAAAGGGAGGGATGCTATCCGCGAGGAGGTCATGTCCAAGGTGCCATTTCTGCTGGAGTCCGGCGGCTACTTCCCGTCCGTGGATCACCTTGTGCCGCCCGATGTGACGCTTGAGAACTATCGCTGCTTCATTAATACCCTGAGGGAGCTCGCTGGGCTTGGGGCACTGCCGGAATAGTTACTCAGTTTATCTATCCGATGGCATTGTCTGGGCTGAGGATGTTGTTGGGATCGAACAGCTCCTTTATTCCCTTCATCAACTCCCTTGATTTGTCATCGAAGCAGAGGTCCAGTTCGCAAAGCCTGGTCTTGCCAAGGCCATGCTCTCCGCTTATGACCCCGCCTAGCTTGATCGTCGCTTTGTATATCTCCCTCTTCACATCCCTGAGGATTCCTCTCTCCTTCAGGTCGGTCTTCATATTGGGATGCAAATTGCCATCTGCAGCATGGCCCAACACCGGGATATCCGTGTTAAAGCGCTCCGCGATTCTGTCTATCTCATCCAGGATTGTCGCTATCTGGGCGGGGGGTACGGTTATGTCCAGCGCGTCCGCAAGCAGGGGCTTCAGCGCTATGCCTACTTCGCTCCGGATTTTCAGAATATCCGCCTGCTCTTCCCGTCTCTCGGCAATCAGGGTGTCCACGGCGTTGTGTTCTTGGCAGATGGCAGATATCTGCTCGCACTGGGAGTAGACCTCGTCTTCGCTGGTGCCCGCCAGGATTATTATCAGGTGCGCGTTGCCTTTGGCAGGTGGCCATTTGAGGCCCAGATGCTCAGCTGTGATTTCCATTATTCGACGCTCAGTATATTCGACTGCCATTGGAATGATGCCGCTTTGCAGCATCTTGGGCACTGCGCTTATCGCCGCGTGCCGGTCATCGAAGGATATGATTAGCGTTGCCGTGCTGGCGAACCTGGGATACAGTCGCAGGATCGCCTTGGTTATGATGCCCAGGATTCCCTCGCTGTCTATCAGCAGATGCATCAAGTCAA
>JADFUZ010000111.1 GCA_015222295.1 Chloroflexota bacterium
CCGATGTGGCAGCCAAGCACCAACACTCCGTCCGCGCCGGCGCGCAGGGCCTTGATGACGAATTGCGGTGACACCCGCCCCGAGCACATTACTCTGATGATTCGTACGTTGGGGGGATACTGCATTCGTGATACTCCAGCCAAATCGGCGCCGGCATAGGAACACCAGTTGCAGCAGAAGGCCAGGATTTTTGGCTCGAACCCTTCTTTGTCCATTCTCACGTCACCAAGAGGGCTTCGACCATGCTTGAGATTTGGTCGCTGGTGAAGCCTCTCTGCTGGGCGGCTCCTGAGGGGCAGGCAGCGCAGCAAGTGCCACAACCCTTGCACAAGGCCTGATTGACTTTGGCCACCTTCTTATCCTCATCAATGGCGATAGCCCCGTAGGGGCACAGTACTTCACAAATACCACAACCGCTGCAGATATTCTCATTCACTGAGCAGACGATACCCTCAGTTGTAACAGTCTCCTTGGCCAGTATAGTGGTCGCTCGAGACACAGCAGCCTTGGCCTGGGTGATACTCTCCTCGATTGACTTCGGGGCATGGGCAAGCCCGCAGACAAAGACTCCCTCAGTGGCGAAGTCCACCGGGCGGAGCTTCACATGCGCTTCGAGGAAGAACCCATCCGCATTTACAGGCACCTTGTAGAGCATTGCCAGCTCTCTTACTTCTGGCGAAGGCAGCATGGCGACACTCAAGGCAAGAATATCGGCGTCAACGGCTACCCTCTCGCCAAGCACCGGGTCTTTGCCCTCAACCCTTATCAAATACCTTCCGTCCCTCCTTATCTGACTGACTTCAGGCTTGTCTTCTGAATCGTAGCGCAGGAAGACAACGCCTTTCTGTCTTGCCTCTTGATAATACTGCTCATAGAATCCGTACGTCCTCATATCTCGGTAGAGGACATAGATGTTCATGTTGGGATTTGCCTGTTTGAGCTTCAGGGCATTATTGATCGCCTGATTACAGCATACGCGGCTGCAATAGGGTCGCGCGCCATCGCGGGAGCCGACACACTGAATCATTACCAGATTATCACAGGCCACTATATCGGGATTCCCTCTGGCTATCTCCTCCCCGAGCTCAAGTTGAGTGAGTACCCTTGGGTCTCTTCCATAGAGGTATTCCTCGGGCTCGTATTGCTGAGCCCCGGTGGCAATGATAGTGACGCCATGGTCTATCTTCTCTATGACCCTACCACGATATCTCATGATTTCGGTGGTGAAGTTCCCGACAAAGCCATGCGCATCCACAATCCAGGTATTGGTGTAGACTCTGACCTTGGGATGGTCGCTGACTCGCTTGATGAGGTGCGCAAGGAATTCCTGAACATCTCCGCTGTCAAGAGTGTGGTGTATTCTCCGGGCCATTCCTCCCAGGTTGCTGTCTCTCTCAATAAGATGAACCTCAAAGCCCTGGTCCGCCAGATTCAGGGCGCTGGCCAGCCCGGCTACTCCTCCCCCGATGACCAGAGCAGCGTGGTTGACGGGGACAAGAAGGGGTTGCAGCGGCTCCTTCAACCTTGCTTTTGCCACTGTCATCCTGACCAGGTCCTTGGCCTTGTCGGTTGCCCTCTCCGGCTCGCGCATATGAACCCACGAGCACTGGTCACGAATGTTGGCCATCTCAAACAGGTACTTGTTCAATCCGGCTTCCCTGAGGGTCTCTTGAAATAGGGGCTCGTGTGTTCTGGGGGTGCAAGAGGCCACTATCACTCGATTCAGCTTGTGTTCCTCTATCATTGCCTTTATTCTCTCTTGCGTGTCCTGGGAGCACGTGTACAGATTGTCTTCAGCATAGGCCACGTTGGGAAGAGTCTCGGCATACTTGGTGACTTCAGGGACATTCACTACCCCGCCGATGTTGATTCCGCAGTGGCAAACGAACACCCCAATCCTGGGCTCCTGTCCGGTGATGTCTTTCTCGGGAGGGTATTCCTTGACTCTGGTGAGAGTACTCCGCGCCGTAGCAAGCAACGTGGAGGCGCTTCCGGCGGCCGCACTGGCCTGCACGACCGTTTCTGGAATGTCCTTGGGGCCGGAGAAGGCACCCGCAACGAAAATTCCCGGTTTGGAAGTCTCCACCCCGGAGAAAGGAACCGTGTTGCAGAAGCCATACCTATTGAGCTGGACTCCCAGCCTCTTTGCCAGTTCTACCGTCGCCGGGGAGGATTGCAGCCCTACGGACAGCACAACTAAGTCAAATTCACGGACACCGGACCTGCCATCTTCGCCCGCATATTTGATGTGCAAGCTGCCCGTCCCATCTACTTCCTCAATGCTGTATGCCTTTGCCCTGATAAACTCTATGCCTTCTTTCTCTCCCCGCTCATAGAACCTGTCAAAGTCCTTTCCCTGGGTTCTCATGTCCATGTAGAAGATTGTTTGCTCTAGCTCAAGGGGAACATGCTCTTTGGCAATAATGGCTTCCTTCACGGCGTACGTGCAGCACACAGAAGAGCAGTATCCGCGGTCGAGACTTTCATCCCTTGAGCCGACGCATTGAATCCAGGCTATCCTCTGCGGTGGCTTTCTATCTGAGGGTCTTAGCAGCTCTCCCTGGTATGGTCCTGAGGCTGAGAGCATCCTCTCAAACTCGATGCTGGTTACCACGTTGGGATGCTTCCTGTACCCGTAGTTGAAAAGAGGAGTGGGGTCGAACTCATCAAAACCAGGGCAGAGGACTACAGAGCCTACCAGTAGCTCTACGATCTCTTCTTTCATGTTGTGGTTGATGGCGTTGGCTTTGCAGGCTTGAACGCATTGCATGCACTCGCAGCAGATTCCGCAATTCAAGCACCGACTTGCCTCCCTGATCGCTGCGTCCTCAAGAAAGCCGAGTTCTATCTCCTCGAACCCCTTGATCCTTTCCTCTACGGGGACAGTGGGCATAATCCCTCTTGGCTCCCTGATTCTACCGAAAGGAACGAAGTCGACATCGGAGGGCTGCCTTTCTACGGCTCTTCCCTCTCTGAGGTCCTGGTGGTCGAGGTATCTGATAATGGATTCCGCTGCCCGCGCACCAGCGGCCAGGGCTTCAACCGCTATGGAAGGTCCTGTCTGGCAATCCCCTCCGGCAAACACTCCTTCACGGCTTGTTTCCATAGTCAGTGGGTCAACCTCGATGGTGCCTCTGGCGGAGCTGTTTACTCTGCTGTTCTCCAGGAAGGACAAGTCAGGCGCCTGTCCAATTGCTGGGATCACCACGTCAGCCTCAAAGTCAAACTCAGAACCTGGAATGGGGACGGGACGCCTTCTCCCCGTACTGTCTGGCTCACCGAGTTCCATACGAGTGCACCTTATCTTGCTGACCTTTCCGTTCTTGGAGAGAATCTGCGTGGGAGCGACCAGGTACTCTATCTTTACCCCTTCCTCTTCCGCAGCTTCAATCTCCTCCTCCCTGGCGGGCATTTCGACTCTTGTCCTGCGGTAGAGGATTGTGACCTCGCTACCACCCAGGCGAAGGGCAGAGCGGGCTGAGTCTATGGCAACGTCTCCGCCTCCTATTATCGCTACCTTTCCTCTTGCCTTGACTTCTTTCCCCAGACTGATCGCTCTGAGGAAATCGACACCGTGAATGACGCCCTGCGCATCTTCACCAGGGACGCGAAGTCGCTGACTCCGATGCGCTCCCACGCCGACAAACACGGCCTGATATCCTTGTTGAAATAGGTCTTCAATGGTGAGTTCCTTGCCTATGGGAGTACCGGTCCTTATCTCTATCCCCAGGCGTCTGAGCTGCCCGATCTCTCTTTCAAGAACGTTCTTGGGCAAACGATACTCCGGGATGCCGACGTACAGCATTCCGCCAGCCACGGGGAGAGCTTCAAATATCGTAACCTGATATCCTGCTCGGCGAAGCTCGCAGGCGCAGCTAAGGCCTGCTGGTCCCGAGCCGATAATCGCCACCCTCTGCTCTTTCTGCTCTATTTCGGGAAGGGGGAACTCATCCTTTGCCATGTCTGCAGCAAATCGCTTCAGGGCTCGGATTGCCACAGGCTGTTCCACAAGCCGGCGGTTGCATTTCTCCTCACAGGGAGCGGGGCAAATCCTTCCCAACACTCCTGGCATGGGAATCCTTTCCCTTATCAGGGCGAGCGCTGCTTCATAGTCCTTCTTTGCGATCAGAGCCACATATCCTTGAACGTTTGTGCCGGCTGGGCAAGTCAAGCCGCACAGAGCCCTTCCTCTCTTCTCAATGGCAAAGGCGTTGGGAAAGGCCTGGGCGAATGGTCTAAATATGGCCTTTCTCTGGGCCAGACCTTGCTCGAACTCGCTGGGCATGTCCACCGGGCAAACCTGGGCGCAATCCGCACATCCGGTGCACTTGGTGAGATCAACATATCTCGGGTGCCTTATGACCTTCGCGTTGAAATGCCCTGGTTCGCCATCGACTTCGAGCAGTTCTGAACACGACAGTAGCTCTATATTGGGGTGTCTCCCACATTCAATTAGTTTCGGGGAGAGGATGCACATGGCGCAGTCTAGGGTAGGGAAGGTCTTGTCAAGTTGCGCCATCACGCCACCCACGGCGGCGGATTTCTCAACCAGATGAACGCGGTACCCGGACTCGGCAAGATCGAGCGCAGCCTGAATGCCTCCAATTCCTCCTCCAACTACCAGCACTGCCCCAAGCTTGTCATTCTGGCTCAAATCCACGATAACCTCACAAACTTTCTGGACTCTCCTTCCCCTATTGACTTGAAGCTGTCCCCGGCATCATTGTCTCAAGCTTGTCCTTCTCCCTCTCCAGTGCTTCCTCTGCAAGCTTCATGAGGTCCACTTCGGTTTCCTCGGACTTGTTGTCCACAATGGATAGCACCATTTGATGGCGCAGCTTCTGGGAAAAAGTGTCAATCTCATTTATTCGTGCCACGAAACAGGGATGGACGTATCCTTCCTTTACCGCCATGTTACGCAGAGCCTTCGTCACATCGGAGAATTTCACATTCTGGGGGCAGTGAGCCTGGCAGGTGTAACACTGAGTGCAAAGCCAGGGGAAACTGGAGGACAGCACTTCTTTCTTCATCCCCAGGAGGACCATCCGGATTATCTTTCGAGGGTTATACTCAGGGTCAATGTCTGCCACCGGACAGCTTGCTGTGCACAGGCCACAGGCGAAGCACAGCTTGATGTTTTCCCCACCTGGCTCCTCGGCCAGCTCATACTTGAATTTGGTATCCAGTTCGTTCAGCAGTATAGCCATCTTTCCCCCCTTGTCGGGCTTTCCTCACACCAGTCCAGCACCTTCCAGAATTTCGGGAACTCTCTCTTCGCGCCCAATGAACATGATATGGACCCCATCACAGATTTTCTCTTCTTTCATTTGTCTTATCATTCTGGCGGCTATTTCTATTCCCTTGGAGACCCCGGTGCCTTTCGGGGCCTGGCTTAGCTCGTCAATGAGGTATTGAGGGACGAAGATGCCGGGGACGTTGTCATTCATGTATTGGGCCATCTTCGCGCCCACGACAGGGACTATCCCGGCGAGCACTTTCAC
>JADFUZ010000112.1 GCA_015222295.1 Chloroflexota bacterium
GAGAGGGGCCCGTGTCCCAGCGACCTTCCCCTGGCAATCGGGGCAGAAGCTTGATGAATTCAAGCTGCTGAAAAAGCTGCACTACTTGATCGCGGTCATAGTTGCTCACATCACATGCCTTCAGGTCGAAAGCCAGGGGGACATCCTTGACTATGGTGACCAGGTCCCTGCTCTGGAAGGCCTGTGACTGGTACTGGCGCAGCGATGTCTGCAGCCTGTCCGGGGTTATTTCGTCAATGTGAGCATAGACTCCTTCAAGGCTGCCGTACTGCTGGAGCAACTTGCTGGCTGTCTTTTCGCCAATGCCAGGTATGCCGGGGATGTTGTCCGAAGCGTCGCCGACCAAAGCCTTGAAGTCAGTGATTTGGTTCGGACCTATACCGTATTTCTGCTTGACTGCCTCCTCGTCATAGAGGATGGTGTCGCTAAAGCTGCGCCTCGGGACCAGCGTTCTCACACCAGGCAGCACAAGCTGGAGCATGTCATTGTCACCGGTAACGATGATAGTCTCGACGCTCTGTCCGCTGGCCTGACGGCACAGAGTGCCCAGAATGTCGTCGGCTTCAAAGCCGTCGATTTCAAAGATGGGAATGCGGAAAGCGGCTACTAGCTCGTGAACACGGTCTATCTGCCCTTTCAGTTCCTCTGGCGTGGGGGGCCGCTGTGCCTTATACTCCTCGAACATCTTGTGTCTGAATGTTGGAGATGGGCGGTCGAACGCAGTCGCCCAGTAGCTGGGTTTGAATTCGGCCAGCACCTTGAGCAGGGTGGCCGCGAAACCGTAGACGGCATTGACCATCTCTCCCGTCCTGGAGACTGTCAGGGGTGGCAAGGCGTGGAAAGCACGGTGCACCAGGGCATTGCCGTCGAAGAGCACGAACAAAGGCCTCTCTTCGTGGGGCATCTCAGCAATTATACTACTTGGGGGACGTGCTATACTAAGGTCAGATGGAGAAGGGCTTACTTTCAGTATCTGACCTCGGCCCCGCGGAAATCGAAAGCGTCATAGAGCAAGCCCTGGCCATGAAGCGTGGGAGCACCCCGAGTCTGCTGGCAGGGAAGACGCTTGCTCTTCTCTTTGAGAAGCCTTCGCTCCGAACCAGGGTCAGCTTCGACGTTGCCATGCAGCAACTGGGTGGCCACGCTATCTACTTGTCTCCAAATGAAGTTGGTCTAGGGAAGCGCGAACCGGTAGCTGACGTGGCCCGGGTTCTCAGTCGCTACGTTGACGGAATTGCGGCTCGGACATTTTTCCACCAGACTCTTGTTGATCTGGCCAAATACTCAGGCGTGCCGGTAATCAACGCGCTCTCGGATCAGGAACACCCGTGTCAGGCGCTTTCCGACTTTCTCACGATATACGAGAAGAAGGGCAGGCTGCGTGGTTTGACTCTGGCGTTTGTTGGTGATGGCAATAATGTGGCCAATAGCCTTCTTCTTGCGGCCTCTCTTGTGGGCATGAATTTCCGAATTGCCTCACCTGTTGGCTACGAAATCAGGAAAGAGATACTGGATCGGGCGCGGAGCTTTGCTCATGATGGAGGCAGCGAAATCCAGTTTGTCGGAGAGCCTCACGAGGCCGTCATGAATGCCGACATAGTGTATACCGACGTCTGGACCAGCATGGGGCAGGAAATTGAAGCGAAGAAGCGACGCCTTGTTTTCTCCATCTATCAGGTGGACTATGAAATGCTGTCTCTAGCTAAGGGAGATGCTTTGTTCATGCACCCTCTGCCGGCTCATCATGGTGAGGAGCTTGCCGCTGGAATACTGGACAGTCGTCAGTCTGTGGTTTTTGACCAGGCGGAAAACCGGCTTCACCTCCAGAAGGCAGTACTGGCCAGGGTGCTCCTCTAAGTCACCTCGTAGCAGTCACTTCGTAACGGGCAAGCAAATGACACGACCAATCATAGCTATCGTGGGCAGAACCAATGTCGGCAAGTCAACGTTGCTGAACCGTTTGGCGGGAAAGCGCCTGGCGGTCGTTGATGATGTGGCAGGCATTACCCGAGATCGTGTCTTTGCTTCTGCCTCGTGGCAAGGCCAGGAGCTAACTCTGGTTGATACCGCTGGTTGGCAGGTAGAGGCGGGTTCAAGGTTGGAACAGAAGGTCAAGCAGCAAGTGGAGATAGCCGTTGCTCAGGCGGATGTCATCATCTTTGTGGTGGATGCCAGAGAAGGGGTTATCGCCGTGGATGAGGAGATAGCTGATACGCTGCGGGTTGGTGGCAAGCCCATGGTGATGGCGGTGAACAAGGTGGATTCCCTCAAGCAGCGGAATGAGGTAGCTGATTTCTGTAGCCTCGGCATGGGTGTGCCAATAGGTATCAGCGCCTATCATGGTCGAGGGATAGATGAGCTTATGGATGCGGTGCTGCAGGTTCTTCCCTCTACCGGTAGCGTTGAAGAATCGGAACAGACCCGATTCGCTGTTGTGGGGCGCCCCAATGTGGGCAAGTCGACGCTGCTCAATTCCTTGCTTGGCTATCAGAGGGCCATTGCCGATGAGGCTCCTGGAACGACTCGCGATGCTCTTGACGCCGGGCTCCGCTGGGATGGCAAAGACATCCTGCTCATTGATACCGCCGGCGTCAAACGTCCTGGCAGAGTTGACTCTGGTGTTGATTACTACAGTATGCTGCGTGCGCTTCAAGCTATCAACCGCTGCGATGTTGCTCTGCTATTGATTGATGCCGCTGAGTTCGTAACCGCGCAGGATATGCACATTGCTGGCTACATCATAGAAGCTGGCAAAGGCATGGTATTGCTGGTGAACAAATGGGATCTCATTCCTAATGTGCAGCAGCATGAATTCCAACGGTGTCTGGGACAACGGCTCAGGTTCATGTCCTACGTGCCCGCTCTTTACATCTCCGCCACCCTAGGGCACAATATTCGTGGCGTTTTGCCTCAGGCATGGCATGTGTGGCAGGAAAGGCAGAAACGTGTTTCCGCCTCGGCCGTTGATATGGTTATCAAGCAGGCGATGGAAAAGCAGCTCCCACCTCGAGTAGGCTCGAGACAGTTGCGTGTTCTCCGGGCTTGTCAGGACAAGTCCGTGTCTTCAGCTTTTGTTCTGCACGTTAACGACCCGCACCTGGTTTCTCTTTCCTATCAGAGATATCTGGTGAATTCACTCCGCCGCGAGTTCGGCTTTTGTGGTTCGCCCTTGCGGCTGGTTCTTGCCAAGGCTTCGGGCAAACGGCGAAGGGTGGGGGAAGAAGCGACGAGAGCATGATGGTTGCCAGGTTTCTTGCTGTCGTGATCATGGCCTATCTTATTGGGTCCATTCCTTTCGGCCTGATAATAGGCAAAGTCAAGAGCGGCGTTGATATCAGGAAACACGGGAGCGGGAAGACTGGCGCCACCAATGTAATGCGTACCGTAGGGACGAAGTTTGGCATCCTGACCATAGTGCTCGACGTTGTGAAGGCTGCCGTTGCCGTCCTGCTGGCAGGGTTGGTCATCGGCGACGGTCTTCTGACTGTCGGTGGCATCGCTCTCAACTGGGAGGTAGCCCAGGTCATGGCTGGCATGGCAGCAATTGCAGGCCACAACTGGCCTGTATTTGCCAGGTTCAGGGGAGGGCGGGGTGTTACTGCTTCGTTTGGCACGTTGTTTGCTATCTATCCTCCCGCAGGAGTGTTGGGTGCTGAGGTTCTAGCAATATCGGCGTTGCGCAGCCGACACATGTCCTTGGGCTCGGTACTCGGAGCCGTAGCTGCCTGGTGCCTGTTGGTGCCCCTGACCATTCACTACGAATTCCCTCCGATCTATCTGGCGTACTGTCTTGCAGTTGTAGTCTTGCTGGTCTATCAGCACCGTGACAACATAAGGCGCCTGCGGCGGGGCACGGAGCGCAAGTTGTGGTGAGCAAGAAGAGAGTCTATCGGTCTTAAACCATGGCTAGAGTTGCCATCATAGGAAACACAAGCTGGGGCAACGCTCTGGCGGCTTTGCTGAGTGAGCGGGGGATAGCAGTAACGCTATGGGCACGCAGCCAAGCTGAAGCTGGGGAATTGAACCGGGAAGGGCATAGCTATTCTTCTACTGACTGCGTCGAGGAAGCCGTAGAGGGCGCAGAGCTAGTTATCTGGGCAGTTCCTTCGCAAAAGCTGAGACAGAACGTGATTCAGGCCAGGAGCTGTCTTACCGGGTCGATGCTGTTGATGAGTGCCGCCAAGGGCCTGGAAATGGATAGCGGCAAGAGAATGTCTCAAGTGATGGCCGAGGAGCTTGCCCCCGGATTGAGGCAACAGATTTGTGTTCTTTCTGGTCCCAACTTGGCCGGGGAAATCGGTCGAGGTTTGCCTGCCGCTTCAGTAGTCGCTGCTCAGGATATCGCTGTGGCTGAAAAGGCAAGAGGGTTGATGCGTTCGCAGAGATTCCTTCTGTCCACGACCGATGATGTGGTCGGTGTGGAGTTTGGTGGAGCTCTGAAGAATATCGTGGCTTTGGGTGCGGGCATGTTCGATGGATTGGGCCTGGGCGACAATGCCAAAGCGGCATTCATAACCTGGAGCTGGGCTGAGCTTGTTTCACTCGGGGTGGACCTGGGGGCCAAAGCGTCCACATTATGTGGTTTGGCCGGCCTGGGTGACCTGATAGCTACGTGCGCCAGTGATTTGAGCCGCAACCACCATGTCGGCTATGAACTGGGCAAAGGACGTTCCCTGAAGGAGATAGCCGCTTCCATGTCGCAAGTCGCTGAGGGGGTCTACACCACCAGTGCAGTTCACCAGTTGATGCAGAAATTCGACGTGAGCGCACCTATCACGGATCTCATCTACCGAGTCGTTTTTGAGGGCTTCCCGGTATCCGAGGCATTGCCTGATTTCGTCGAGTTAATAGGCGGCGGTACTGTGCCCGGGGCTGCGGCGCGGGATGAGGCACGCACTGTCTCAGGGTAGTTTCGCCTCAGGCAGTATGTTGGCCAGCTCTTCAAAGAGGCGTCGTTGCCTTGCGTCCAGGTGCGGTGGCGTGACGACTACGATTCTGACGAATTGATCTCCCTTGCCTCCGCCGCCAAGCCGGCGTATCCCCTTGTCCTTGAGGCGGAATACCTTTCCATCCTGAGTCCCTGGTGGTATCCGCAGACTTGTCTTCCCGTCTAGAGTTGGCACCTCTACCTCATCCCCAATTGCGGCCTGAGCGAAATTGATAGGTTGTTCGCAGAGAAGGTCTACTCCCTCCCGGCGGAACAACCTGTGTGGCTTCACTGACAGTTCAACATAGAGGTCACCAGGTGCTCCTCCGTAGAGGCCAGCGCTTCCCTCGTCATCAAGGCGCAAGCGATACCCGTCATCAACCCCGGCGGGGATATCCGCTGTAAGCTTGCGCTTCACCCGTATCTTTCCTCTGCCGTGGCATTGGGAGCAAGGATTGGTTATCACGGTGCCGCGGCCCTCGCAGCGCGGGCAGGTGGTGACATGGCTGAAGCGGCCAAAGATACTCTGCTGAACCTTCTTTACCTGCCCTGTTCCGCGGCACTCGGGGCAAGTCTGAGGATTTGTGCCTTGCTCGCTGCCTATGCCGTGACACGAAGGGCAATTCTCAATGCGTTGTATTTCAATTTCCTTCTGGCAGCCGAACACTGCTTCCTCGAACGACAGGGTGACGTGAGTTCGCAGGCTCTCTCCTTTCTGTGGAGCGCGCTGGGCCGGCCTGGCGAACGGACTCCCGCCGAAAAAGGTCTCGAAAATATCCCCCAGCCCCCCGAAGCCGAAGTCGGGAAAGCCTTCCAAGCCTCCGGTGACTACTCGACCGTAGCGGTCATAGCTGGCCTTCTTCTCAGGATCGGAAAGGACCTGGTAGGCCTCGTTAATCTCCTTGAATCTATCTTCTGCGGCCGGGTCTCGATTGTGGTCGGGATGGTACTGGAAAGCCAGCTTGCGGAAGGCTTTCTTGATCTCGCCCTCGCCGGCATTGCGAGGCAACCCCAGGACGTCATAGTAGTCTCGCTTTACCGCCATTTCAATTCGCCCCAAACTTCTAAGTATAGACCTTGAGCGCATAGGCTGACAAATCCTGTACGTGGCCATGGCTCGTGACAGGTCAAATGAACGGGACTACAGACATGTGGGGTGGTATAATCGCCCAACAGTGAAACAGAAGATCGCAGAAATCCTCCGCAACCACCAGAAAAGAAAAATCGCGCGGGGCAACCTGAGCCCTTCAGCCGTGCTCGTTCCCCTGTTCTGTCGGGAGGGGCAGTGCCACGTCCTACTTGCCGAAAGGAGCCACGAAGTAAGCTTTCACAAAGGGCAGGTCTGCTTTCCCGGAGGGACCCATCAGTCAGGTGATTCTAGCCTTCTCCAGACCGCGCTCAGGGAAAGCGAAGAGGAGATAGGGCTAAGGGCCGAAGATGTGGAGATTCTAGGAGAACTCGATGACAGCATAGTGGTTACCACGGGTTATGTCATTTCGCCTTTTGTTGCCTTTGTGCCTTATCCCTACCGTTTCCAGGTAGACAAGAAGGAGATCCAGGAAGTCTTTTCCGTCCCTCTATCGGTGCTGATGGATGAAAGAAACCTCAAGCAAGATTGCCGGACTATCGGTAACCGCACTTTCACCGGCTATTGCTATGAGTATGAAGGGCATATCATCTGGGGGGCTACGGTCAGGATTATTAGACAGTTCACTGAGTTGCTGAGGTCAGAGAGTGGGGCTCTGGACTAGTCACTTGGTCTCTTTGGCCTTGATTTCTATCGTCTTTGGTTTGACCTCTTCAGCCTTGGGTATGGTAAGGGTCAGGTTGCCGTCCTCCAGAGTTGCCTCAGCCCTGTCGGATTGAAGGCCGGAGGGGAGGGATATGGTGCGGAAAAAGGCACCGTAGCGCATCTCTTTGCACAGGTAGTTCTCTTTCTTGATCTCCTGGTCCTCTTTGCACTCCCCCTTGATGGTCAGTGTGTCGCCTGTAATGTCGATGCTGATGTCCTCAGCCTTGAGCCCAGGTAGAGCTGCCTTTACCACGACATCGATGGGGGTCTGGTAAGCATCTATGGCTGGTGCCGCGGCTTCTCCAAGAGCACCGAACAAGCGGGAGGGACGGACGAGGCTGTCTTTGAACAGCCGGTCCATTGCCTGCCTCAGGCTCACCATCTCAGGGAAGGGTTCGCATCTCACTATGTCCATTTGTTACCTCCTTGTAGTATATCCTTTCAGAGCACCACTCTCCGGCTCGACATCATTATACAAAACCTAATAGTATTTGTCACATTTCCTCTACGCTGTTGACACAAGTTTTCGAGAACTTGTATAATAGAGCACGTAAGAAAATTCGAGGTGTAGAGAGATGGTGAGCCGAAACATTTATGGAATGCTGAATGTGAGCAGCTTGGCCAGGGACAGATCCGAGGAAATCGACAGGGCCTTTGACGTCCTGTCAAACCTCTTCAAGCAAAGGGAAGGAATGGCCAGGGAAGGGATGGCCTCAAATTCGGAGCCGCGGTACGTGATAAGCGTTGCTTCCAGAATGGTGGGCATAGAAGCACACACATTGCGCTACTATGAGAAACTCGGGCTGGTGCAGCCACGTCGCTCAGGGGGCAATACCCGCCTTTACTCGCAGGAGGATGTTGATTGTCTGTGCTGTGCCAAAGCACTTATGGGCGACCTGGGAGTCAACTTGCCTGGTGTGGAGCTTGCTTTGCACCTGATGCAAAGGATGGAAGCGGCACAGCACCGGTTTGAAGAGATGGAGAATAGGCTCAGGCGGTACATGGAAGGCAACAGTGAATCTGACACGGAACGGAGGGAGGAGTAGAGCAATGATGGCTGAGAAATTCACCGAGCAGGCGCAGGCGGTCCTGGCAGCATCGCAGGAGCTGGTTCGTCACTACCGTCACAATCAATGGGATGTGGAACACGTGCTGTTAGCTTTGCTGGAGCAGGAGAAGGGGGTAACTCAAGATATATTGCAAGAACTGGGCGTGGACATCGCCGCGGCCAGGAGGCGGGTGGAGGCGGCCCTGGAGAAATCTCCCAAGGTGGCGTATGAGGCGACGCAGGTCTACGCCACGCCGCGGGTGACCCGTCTTCTCGACAACGCTCGTCAGGAGGCTGATAGACTCAAGGATGAATTCATCAGCACCGAGCATCTGCTCATTGCCCTTGCTGGCGAGGGGAGAGGGGAAGCTAGCAGCATACTGTCTGAGAGCGGTATCAGTCAGGAGAGGATTTATCAGGCTCTGCAGAAGATCCGCGGAGGTCACCGGGTTACCGATCAGCATGCGGAGAGCAAGTACCGCTCTCTGGAAAAGTATGGACATGACCTTACGGAGCTGGCGCGTAAGGGCAGGCTCGATCCAGTAGTTGGCCGTGAGGAGGAGATCAAACGCACCGTGCAGGTACTGTCAAGGCGCACGAAGAACAATCCGGTGCTAATCGGTGATGCCGG
This sequence comes from Chloroflexota bacterium, assembly GCA_015222295.1. Taxonomy (GTDB): domain Bacteria; phylum Chloroflexota; class Dehalococcoidia; order GIF9; family AB-539-J10; genus JADFUZ01. Next base: position 8,399 of record JADFUZ010000112.1, read on the forward strand.
TGTGGGTAAGACAGCAATTGCGGAGGGCCTGGCCGAGAAAATCGTAGCTGAAGACGTGCCCGGCTCCCTCAAGGGCAAGAAGGTGATCGCGTTGGACATGGGAGCACTGGTGGCGGGGAGCAAGTTCCGAGGGGAATTCGAGGAGAGGCTGAAGGCGGTTCTGGACGAGATTCGCCAGGCGAGCGGGGAAGTCATCCTGTTCATCGACGAGCTTCACACGGTGGCAGGGGCTGGGGGTGCTGAGGGGGCGATTGATGCCAGCAATATGCTGAAACCGGCTCTGGCTCGTGGTGAACTTCAGTGCATCGGAGCCACGACGCTTGACGAATACCGCAAATTCATTGAGAAGGACAGAGCGCTCGAGAGACGCTTCCAGCCTGTCTTCATCGGCGAACCCAGTGTAGAAGCGACCGTAGAGATGCTCAAGGAACTTCGTCCTAGATACGAAGCCCATCACAAGACGATAAAGATCGATGACTCGGCTCTCATAGCCGCGGCCAAGTTGTCTCACAGGTATGTATCGGACAGGTTTCTGCCCGACAAGGCAGTTGATTTGGTAGACGAGGCGGCAGCCAAGCTGCGCATCGACATGGAGAGTGCCCCTGCCGAAGTTAAGGAGTTGGAGCAGAAGATGAAACACCTGCGCGACCAGGAAGAGGCTGCGTCACAACGCGGGGATTACCAGAGATCTGCTGAACTCAAATCGGAGGTGCTGAGGCTGGAGCAGGAATACAATACTGCCAGACTCCAGTGGCAGAAGGAAAAGAAGATTGATGGTGTGGTGGATGAAGAGGACATCGCTCAGTTGGTTTCGCAGTGGACGGGCATCCCGGTTTCTCGAATGCTTGAGGCCGAAACTGAGAAACTGGTTCATATGGAGGAGAGAATCCACGAAAGGATAGTGAATCAAGAAGAGGCAGTGAAAGCCGTTTCTGAAGCCGTAAGGCGGGGCCGGGCGGGGCTCAAGGACCCGAAACGGCCTATCGGCAGCTTCATCTTCCTTGGTCCTACTGGAGTGGGTAAGACGGAACTGGCGCGTGCCCTGGCACAGTTCCTCTTCGATGATGAGAATGCCATGGTGAGGCTGGATATGTCGGAGTATATGGAAAAGCACACTGTGTCCCGTCTCATCGGAGCGCCGCCGGGCTACGTGGGCTATGATGAAGGGGGCCAATTGACTGAGGCGGTGCGTCGTCGCCCTTTCAGAGTCATCCTGTTTGACGAAGTGGAAAAGGCGCATCCTGACGTAGCCAACGTACTGCTGCAGCTACTGGAGGATGGCAGGCTTACTGATGGGCACGGCAGGACCGTGGACTTCAAGAACTCGGTGGTCATCATGACCAGCAACCTGGGCACTGAGGAGTTCCAGCACCAGGCTATTGGCTTCGGGCACAGGGACGAAGCCGGCGAGCAGAGAATGAAGCAAAACATAGAAAGCGCCTTGAAGAAGGCTTTCCGTCCCGAATTGCTGAACCGAATAGACGATATCATCGTCTTCCACCCTCTAACCGAAGGACACTTGAAGAAAGTGATCGAGTTGCTCATTCGGGACACAGAAGGGAGGTTAGCTGAGCGCAACATAAAGCTTGAGGTCAGTAGTGAAGCCAAGTCGTGGCTCGTGACAACTGGCTATGATCCGATATATGGGGCCCGCCCCTTGCGTCGTGCTATCGAAAAACACGTGGACAACCCTCTGTCTGCGAAGATACTGCAGGGCGAGTTTAAGGAGGGGGACACCATTGCCATCGACGTGAAGGATGAGGGCCTCGTATTTGGCGTTGTGAAATCCGCCGCAGCGGAAACGTAGTCGTTGGCCTCCTCAGCATGCTTTTCCTGTATAATGTGAGGCTGTGAAAGGGAAGGTGCCCAGAAGGGAAGCCATTGTAGGTGGCTTGTCTCTGGCAGTAACCATAGTCCTGTGTGTTCTCATCATCCAGCATCGGATCTATCTGGATCAGATAGCTAGATGGGGATACCTTGGTTGCTTTCTTGTCAGCCTGTTTGCCAGCGGTACTCTGGTGGTGCCTGGTCTTGGCTTGCTGTTTACATTCACTCTGGGCGGTGTGCTGAATCCGGCTGTAGTTGGCGCCGTAGCCGGAATCGGCGAAGCTACAGGTGCCATTGGTGCTTATCTGACCGGCTATGGCGGCCGAGGGTTGTTGCAAGACAGCAACAGCAGCCTCTACAATCGATTCAGCTACATGGCGCAGCGCCACGGCTCCAAAGCTGTCTTGCTTATGGCGTCGATCATTAATCCTCTGTACTATCCCTTCGCCGTGTGCATGGGCATGCTTCGCTTCCGGCTGTCCCGGTTCTTCCTCATGACCTGGGCAGGAAGGACGGTGAAAAACATGTTCATCGCCTATCTGGGGTACTTTGGCTTGCGGTCGATACTCCAGTGGCTTGGGCTGAGCTTCTAGCTTGAAAACCCTCTGATTCCGTGCTACAGTTGCCTGACAGTGGGGCTGTAGCTCAATCGGGAGAGCGTTTGACTGGCAGTCAAAAGGTAGTGGGTTCGAATCCCATCAGCTCCACCAGCAAGCCAAGATCACCCCGACAAGCACTCAAGACCCTCCATTTCACTGTTTGACTACTCCGAATTCTCAGCTTGTAACAGCTATACCGTTTCGCCGTTTGACCGAAAGGTTCTTGTTGTCTTGTCAGGTGGATGGGAAGTCGCTGGCTATAGTCAGCTTCCTCAGTAGTATGTGCCAGTGCTTCCTGCCCAGGCTGATAGGCGACAATGAGCAAACTATAGAATGAGTGCTACCCAGAAGAAGAGCGTCTATGGTTCTCTTAGTAGTTTATGTCTAGGAATGCTGAACCCGGCTGCTTCTAATGCTACCCAAATGATACCCCATCCATTCAATAACCTTGATTATTCCCGCCAGTAGGAGAGTCTGAAGACCAGCCACTATAGGGCGTCCGAAACAGGGGCCGAATTCCATTTTCTTGGAAAGTAGATTCCCATAATATGATTTCTTGATGCTTCGCAGTGACGCTCCGTATCTATACTGTGTTTTCCAAAGCTTTCTCCAGTCAGGCTCAATGTCATAGATGGCATTTCGCAGACCACCTACCCTTTGTGAGACCTTGTAACTCTCATAGTAAATGATGGCATGGTCAGGATGGATTGTGCC
>JADFUZ010000113.1 GCA_015222295.1 Chloroflexota bacterium
AGCCTGGGAGCGGCGTGTCATAGAGATGAGGTTTGGGCTGGGTGATGAATGCAGCCGAACCCTAGAGGAGGTTGGTGCAGAGTTAGGCCTAACCAAAGAGCGAATACGCCAGATTGAAAAAGAGGCATTGACGAGGTTACGGCATCTAAGCGAAAGTCAGGACTTGGTGGACTACCTGTCGTAACGCGTTGGCGCGACTGGGACTGGACCATCATTTGGTTGAAGCCAGGTTGGGACAGTATTGCCACAGGACCACAAAAGCCATCCTCGCCCAGCCTGTTTTGGCAAGGGATGGACGTATGCCTACGTCCGGCATGGTGCCTAAACAGCGTGTTGTTATCTGGGCCTGTCTTCGTGCAGTTGCCATCGCAGCGCGTTGAAAACCGTTGTGTCCATTTCGGTCATAAGAAGCAGCAAGATTGTGCGGCCTGCGGCGCACTTTTCTCCAAAGGGGCAGTTGATATCATGCTGATACCGATCATGGTATAGTTGAAACCACTCTTCAGCGGACAAGCGTGTCATGAGGACAGCGATACTGTACAGCGAGAAGATGCGGGAATACGACTTGGGACACGTCCTAACTGGTGAAAGATATGAACGCTTTATGCGCTTGTTCAGGGAAAAGCTTGGTGACAATCCTGTGTTCGAAATAGTCGAGCCTGACTATGCAACCGAAGCTGACCTCAAACTAGTGCATACCCAAGAATACATCAGACGAGTAGAGAGATACGAATCCCGCGATCCGCATGATACGCCCCTTTCTCCTCCGGTTGTGAGGGCGGCGAAACTCATGGCCGGAGCTGGCAAGCTTGGTGGAGAATTGGTGCAGTCGGCAGCATTCAGCAAGGCAATCGTCATAGGTGGGGGCGTACAACATGCAGGCAGAGATTATGAAAAGGGATTTGGCGTATTCAGTGACGTGGGAATATGCGCCGAGAACCTTATGCAGAACTATGGGCTGGAGCGGATTTTGATTCTCGACGCTGACGCTCATGCAGGAGATGGGATCTATGCCATCTTTAGGCGCGATCCGCGGGTACTATTTGTATCTATTCACCAAGACCCTCGAACCCTCTATCCCGGACCGAGTTACAGCAATCCTATAGGGGAAGCAGAAGGTCAGGGCTACTCGGTGAATGTTCCCCTGCTGCCGGGCACAGGCGACCTGGCTTACAAGCACGTGTTAGACAATGTATTCGTTCCAGTGGCCGAGGAGTTTCAGCCGGAAGTAATAATAATGGTGGATGGAAGCGACACCCACTTCATGGATCGCATAACCCAAATGGGACTGACCCTGAAGGGCATTTACATGATCGCCGACAAAGTGAGACAGACTGCCGATAACGTGTGCCAAGGCAAAGTGATAGAATTTGCCGGGTCCGGGTACGACCCCGAGGGGACCCTATTTCCTCGGGGATGGTTGGCCTCGATCTGCGGCCTTGCGGGAATAGAGTTCGACCTTGAAGAGCCTTATCCTCTTCCTGTAGGGCACAGGGCGGATTATGCCGCTTCGGAAACGAGAAGGATAGTACAGGCTGTCAGGTCAACACTCTCTCCTTACTGGAAGTGTTTTGCCTCGTCGTAGCATCAGTAGCGGCTCACATCCGCTGCAAAATTCCGGCTTCGTTGCAGTTAGCCTCGTCGAGCGTAGGCGCAAGCTAACAGACCAACAAATGGTGTATTTCCTGGTTAGCTGGGCAAGTATTCAGTTGTGCAATTTGCCTGAACTTCTTGCCTTTGAGTATCCAGGTTCTGGTTGACTAGGTGGGCAAACCCTTGACTGGTATTCTGGCAAAAAGCCTTCAATTGGTCGTACTCTTCCTTGTGCTATAGAGGTACATCGTGCCGAAATACTCAGCGTATGGTAGCTACTGGGGACTCCTTAAACAGCGCTGGTGCGGAAACGCCAGATGGCAATAATGCCGAATGCTGCGGCGAAGCAGACGAGGGCTAACATCTCCGGAACCACGGCGCTGAAGTCAGCGCCGAAGACCATCAATTTGTTGAAGCCTGTATTTGCCCAGGCGTGAGGGGTTATCTTGGCTATGGACTGCATCCATTTGGGGAGGATGAAGAGGGGCCACCAGCAGCCTCCGAGGGCTGCGAACACAAGGGAGGTGAGTACCGCTATAGAGCCAGCACTGCGCTCGGTTTTCACCAGGGTAGCCAGCATAATGCCAAAGGCTGAGGACATAATCACCATCAGAATGGAGAGGAGGATGACGGCGGCGGGAGATAGGCCCAGGTCTATACTGAAGACCAAAATACCTACCACCCAGAGTGTCAGTATCTGAACTAATCCCTTGGCCGCCGTGCCTGTGAACATGCCCCCCAGTATGGTCTCCCGTCTCACTGAGCTAGCCAGCAGCCGTTCCAGGGTATGGTTCTGGCGCTCACGGACTATTGCTTCGGCCGACAGAGCAGCAGCAAAGAAGACGAACATCACCAGGTAGCCGGGGATGACATAGTCTGACGGGTTCCCTGCCTCCACCTCTCCCACCTGCTGCGTCCCGAACCCTATTAAGGACTGCTCTGTCCCCATGCCTCCTTGACCTGAGAAAAGCTGCTCGATAGCTTGCTGAATACCAGACATGTCGCCGGTGGTGGCTAGTCCCTGCTCTATAAGCAGCGCTATGGCGGCATTGGCAGTCACCTGCTGTGAGCCAACCCGCGTAGCAATAGCCTTGGCCAGTCCATTGAGGGCGGCTCTGGTGTTGATGGCCTCCGCGTCGGCTACTACCTCAAGCTGAGCACCATAGCCCATCATTACCCCCTCGGTGAAATCTGCTGGGAAGACCAGGAAGCCATCTAGTTCCTTGTCCTCAACCGCCTGGCGAGCCTCGTCATAGTCCCTGTCCCAGACTATTTTCGGTTCACCAGGCTGGAGTTGAGAGTCATCCTTTGTTTCCATAGCCGCGATTATCTGATGGCTCAGGCCACCCTGTGCCTCCTGTGTGACCACATGGAGTGCCAATCTGGGATCCTCGGCACCGCCACCGGGATTGAGGAAAGTGAACAGCGCTACAAAAAAGAAGGGGAAAAGTATGAAGAAGAACAAGGCTCCACGGTCCGTAGCAAAGAGTTTTAGATCTTTCAAGGTGATGAACCAGATATGCCTGAGGTTTCTCATCACTTCCTATCTACCCCCGGGCATGACCCTGAAGAGGATGCGGCTGAGACCCAGCCCGACCACAGCGACCCCTGCCAGCACTGCCAGCTGCAGACCCACATCAGCCAGAGAGCCTCCCTGGACAATTATCGTGTTGAAGGCATCGTTGGCGTAGGTATTGATGGAAACTTTGCTGAAGGCATACAGGACCGAGCCTTCAGAGATTGTGAAGAAAGTACCGCCCAGCATGACCATGACCATGGTAAAGCAGACGGCAATCCAGGTAGCCGCGTCCTCGGTGCGGGCGATGGAGGCAATGATGAGCCCTAGGGCACTGGCGGCGGCAGCGAAAATCAGAGCGATGACCAGACATTCAGCAAAGGAAAGGGGAGTGAAAAGCTGGAAGACCATATAGGCCAAGGCCACCAAAATGAATGACTGGACAAAGCCGCGGGAGATACCAGACAGAAACTTGCCCACAAAAAGCTGTCCCACGCTGAGTCGCGTGGTGAGCAGCCGCTC
>JADFUZ010000114.1 GCA_015222295.1 Chloroflexota bacterium
CTCAGAGAGGAGATCGCCCGCGCAGGAAAACCCGTGGAGGTAGTGAATATCCAGGAGATTGGAAGCACCCGCCGCGCCATCGCCCACGGACGGAAGATAGTGAAGGAAATGACGGAGCAGGCCGCCAGGCAGGATAGAAAGCCCTTCGATGTCAGCAGGCTGGTTGTCGGCGTCAAGTGTGGTGGCTCCGACACCACCAGCGGTATTGCCGCCAACCCGGCCATAGGCGTGATGTCAGACATGCTGGTGGACGCGGGCGCCGCCGTGGTAATGATCGAACCCATAGAGGCCGTAGGTGCCGAGGAACCGCTGGCCGCCCGTGCCGTGAATGAACAGGTCAGGCAGGAAGTCCTCAACTGGGTGGGCAATGAGGAGAAGCGGTGGACGGTGCCGGGGGCTTCCGTGGACTTCATGTGTACCGGGAATATTGAAGGCGGGCTCACCACGCTCGAGGAGAAATCCCTCGGCGCCATACACAAGAGCGGACACAGGCCCATCAAGGGAGTCCTCAAGAACAGAGAGGACTACCTGGAGACTGTGCCGCCTGGAGGAGGTTTCTATCTGCAGGAGGGGATCCATGTCGAACTCCACGCCATGACTCACATGGCGGCCGCAGGCGTTCACATTATCGTCTTCGCCACCGGGCGGGGCGGGAGCTTCGGGCATGCTATTTGCCCCCTGGTGAAGGTGACCGGGAATCCCGAGACCTGGGCCAAGATGAGTGAAGACATGGACGTGAATGCCAGCACCATAATGGAAGGGAAGGAGTCCATAGACAGCGTGGGCCAGAGGATATTCGATGAAGTGCTAGCCGTGGCTTCAGGCAAGATTACCATAGGCGAACAGTTGGGGTTCTACAACTTCGCTGTCTGGAAGGTTGATCCCAGGCTCGAGGCACTCCTTGGACTCAAGTGACCGGGGTACCGACCAGATAGGTAAGCAAGATGACAATTTGGAAACCGCCTGCTTTCTAAGTAGACAAACCGGAGAACAACCTCAGGAGGTGAGTAACGAGAGATGGAAAAAAAGAAGAACTTGATAACCGGCGGCCTCGGTTTTATCAGCTATTACTTGGCCAGACTCCTGCTGGATGAAGGTGAGGAGGTGGTGCTGTTTGACGTAGTAGCTCAATCCAGGCTGAGCAAAGGCATCAGCGATAGGGCAAAGGTTGTCCGCGGTGACCTGAGCAACTGGGTACAGGTGTTTGACGCGGTGAAGGACAACGACATCGGCTGCATATACCACGCCGGAGCTGTTCTGCCACCTGTCAGCGAGCAAAGCCCGTCAGCCGCCTACGCGGTCAATGTCAATGGCACCTTCAACATACTGGAGGCCGCTCGCCTGCTTGGTGTTGACAGTGTCATCTACCCGAGCACTCTGGCTACGTTCGGCCCCGGTGTTCCTCGAGTTGTACCCAATGACGCCCCACAGCACCCACCCAACATGTACGGTGTGACCAAACTGTGCAGTGAACGTCTCGGCGAGTACTACTACTCCAGGTTCGGCGTCAATTTCCGCGGCGTGAGGCTCACCCCGATTCTGGGTATGGGACGCTTCGATAGAGCCCAGAGCGCCTACAATTACTTGGCCGTTCAGGAATCGGCGATGGGTCGGCCCTATACGGTCTACGTTGACAGGTCAACCACGATAGCCCTCCTGTATGTGAAGGATGTTGCACGAGGCTTGCTTGACCTGAAGAGAGCCGACAACGCAAAGCTGACCCGCCGTATCTACAACCTGTACGGGCTTTCACTCACAGCTCAGGAACTCGTCGATGCCATCAGGAGACAGATACCAGAAGCACAGTTAGACTTCAAGCCAGACCAGGAAATGATCCGACTTGTGGGTAATTTGCCCGACAGGTTAGATGATACGCTGGCAAGACGCGACTGGGGCTGGTCTCCCCGCTACTCGCTGGATCAGGCCGTGGGGGATTTCATAGAAGAGGTGCGCGCCAACAGGGCCATCTTTGAGTAGAATCCCAGCCAATGCAATACCGATCCGCTCTCCCGCTTCACGGAACAATGGTTGTTCCCGCTTTTCCCTCCAGGGCCTGCGACGCCTGGTTCAGCGCAGCTATTATCGCTCTCCTCCCTCCCGCCTCAACAAAGTGAACCCCCGCCTCCACCTTCGGCCTCATGCTTCCCACACCGAACTGCCCTTCCCTCATGTAGTCCCGTGCCTCTTCGGCCGTCATGCTGTCAATCCTCACCTCATCCACTCGGCCGTAGTTGAGCATGACCTGCTCCACATCTGTCAGAATCATGAGTAATCCAGCTCCAATGTCCTCCGCCAGCCTCTCCGCAGCCAGGTCTTTGTCAATCACCGCTTCGACCCCGCGCAGACTCCTGTCCTTCTCTCTCACGACGGGGATTCCCCCTCCTCCAACAGCAATAACAATCTCCCCACTTTCCAGCATGTTGCTGATGATTCTCCTCTCCTGGATTTCCAAAGGCCTGGGAGAAGGAACCACCCGCCGGTAGCCTCGACCGCTGTCCTTGATCATATCCCATCCCCTGTCGCGGCGCAGCCTTCGTGCCTCGCCCCAGCCATAGAAAGGGCCGATCGGCTTACTTGGTTTCTCGAAAGCAGGGTCATCTCTGTCCACCACAACCTGACTGACAACAGTGGTGATGTAGTGCCTCAGGCCAGCCGCCCTCAGGCGATTCGCCAGTGTTTGCTGAATGACATATCCCATAGTTCCCTGCGTGGCAGCTCCACATGCGTGCAGCGGCATTGGTGCCACCAGACTGCTTGCCACCTCGTTTTGCAACAGCACGTTGCCAACCTGAGGGCCATTTCCATGGGTGATGACCATCTCGTATTTCTCACTCGCTGCTATCTCCACCAGGTGCGTGCACGCAATATCCACGTTCTCCAGTTGTTCTTCTATCGTGCCTCTCTGGCCAGGCTGCAGAATGGCATTACCACCCAGAGCTATCACAATGATCTCTTTTCTCACCGATGACTTCCTCGTTCGGCCTCGCCCGTGAGAACGGCCTTCTCTGCCGTCTCTGATTTCGGAAAGCGTAAACCTAGCGCAACGCCACAGCAGTGTCAAGCTTGCATGGGGTCACCTGACTGCCCGGGGCCGGCGTCACGCCTTCGTCGTTGGGAAAGCGAGCGTACAGCCGGGCGAAAGGCATACCGACAAGGGAACCCCGGCCGAACACACGTCGCCGACTTCTTCCCTCTAGAGCCGCCCACCCATTATTAGCGCCATGATTGCCTTGTGGGCATGCAGGCGATTCTCAGCCTCATCTACGATAACCGACTGCGGACCGTCGATTAC
>JADFUZ010000115.1 GCA_015222295.1 Chloroflexota bacterium
AGATCTCTATTCTCCAGTGTGCCGCATCGGGAAACGTTCTCGTGGAAGAAGGGAGATCCCACAGGTCTCTGCCCGGTATCCCCATCCCCTCCATGAACTCCCTGATTTCCTTGAGCGTCCTAGCCATCTGGCCTCCTTCTCTCCGGTAGATATCCTCAGTTCAACAGAAGACGTATTCCTAGCGAAATGAACCAAAAGCGGCAACTCAAGCCCCGGCCAACGAATTGCTCCGCTTCGAAGCGCCAAGTGCTTCTTTGCTCAAGCCGTGCACACCATCCTGTCCTGATCCCAGCCCGCTCAATTCTAGAGGTTGCAGACCCTCTTTGGCAATTGCGAGCGCATCTTCGCAAGAAGAGAACAAGGGAGGCAAACCATGAGTAGCCTCATATGTGTGGTGCGCACTATTGACAACGGTGGCCCACATCATCTAGAGTGACGTCCAAGAAGTGCTGCAGTCGTCCGTGCGGTGTCAAGATGCTGTGGCGAACGTAGCTGGAAGATTTGACCACGTTACGAGGAGGTGACAAATGTGATAGTCATTTCGCATTCGGTAGTCTTCCAAGGGAATAAGGGAACAATGAAAGGAGGAAGTAAATGAAAAGGAAGAAATCGCTCGCAGTTGTTGGTGGTCTGTGTCTGGCCCTGATGATAGCGGCCTTGCCGCTTGCCACAGCGTGCGCCCCAGGCCCGTCAGAAGGGGAACCAGCAGCTCCAGCCCAGGCGGAGTACAAGTGGCGGATGGGGAATTCATGGACGCAGTTGGAAAGAAACACATCCATGCAGCTATTCGCTGATCTCATCCATGAGTACTCGGGCGGGAGAATAGAGGTGGAGTTTTTCCCTGACGGCTTGCTCGGTACTCACGATGAACTGTTCCACGCGGTAATGGACGGGAGCGTGGAAATGGGGAACCTGTGTCCCTACGTTCACCTGCTCCCTGGCGGGATGCTCAACTGGATGCCGTGGACTACCAGCAGCTACGACGAGGCAGCCATTGCGTATTCGGCGCCTGACGGGATACTGTACAAAGTAATGACGAGTGCCTACGAAGAGGTTGGTACCAAGTATTTGTGGGCCTGCCCTACGGGCCCGTACGGGATTGGCAACAACATCAGGCCTCTGAAAACGCCAGACGATTTTGAGAACTGGAAGTTCAGGGTCTCTGGCTCGCTTGGGTTTGTCAAGACCATGGAGCACATGTCAGAGGGCTCCGGAATGACCCTCGAGACTATCCCCTGGGCCGACCTTTACAACGCGCTCGAAAGAGGAGTCGTAGATGGTTGCTGGAGTCTGTGGGGCTCATTGATAGAGGAACGCCACTACGAAGTGCTAAAGTACTACACCGACCTTGGTTTCGGTTGGGATTGCAACAACGTAAACATCAACATGGAATTGTGGGACAGCCTGCCCGCGGACCTTCAGGATGTCATATTCCGCGCTTCCAGGGCAGCTGAAGAGCGCGATTTCGAGGCGCACCGGCGAATCGATATAGAGTACAAGAAAAAACTGGTGGACCTGGGACTGGAAATATACTATCCCACACCGGCAGAAAAAGACGCTTTCAGACAGAAAGCAAACATGATGTCGATATGGGAGGAACTCTGCACCCCGTGGCTTGACGAACACTTCCCTGGTCAGAACATGACCAAGGTGATGTTGGACGAGCTGGCACGAATAAGTGCCGAGGTGACGGCGGCCGGCGGCTAGAAATGCGTGCGGGCCTCCCGAGTTGCTCGTCTAGCAGACGGGGGGTCGCAAAGCGTAATGCCCTCCAAAGCAGGTGAGGGAGTATTCCTTGGTTGCACAGGGATCTCTCTCACCTGTGCAATCCGCTACAGGAGGTAGGCTCTTGTGAGGCATGCCAAAGCGATTGCGAAACGCATACTGTATGCACTGCAGCTGGGGGAAACCGTCATTTGCGCCCTTGGGCTGGTCGGAACCACCCTCCTGATCTTCGCTCAGGTACTCAACCGCTACTGGCTGCACTTCCGAATAATGTGGCTGGGTGACCTGGCATTGTATTGCTTCATCTTTTTCATGCTGGTGGCAGCCACAATAGCTACCTGGCGAGAGGGCCACGTCTCAGTGGATTTCCTTCGGGACAAACTGTTCGCAGCAAGGCCACGGGGCATGGCCACTTATCGCGTTACCACGGTCGTCTTGTCCATCGTCATACTGTGCGTCTTTCTTTCCACGGCTTATGGATTCATGTTGCAGGCCATCAGGCATCCCCAATATGGCACACTGGTGCGCTGGTTCAACACTAGCTGGCTGCAGACTACACTATTTGTTGCAGGCGCGCTGGTGTTAGCACATCTGCTGGCTATTGCTGGTAGAGACATAAGCGGGTTAAGAAGAACCTGGCAGTCCAAGAGTCGGAGGTAAGGCAAACAAGAATGGAAACCGGACTAGTCGTCGGCATTGGGCTGTTCTTCCTGGGAATAGCAGCAGGACTGCCGCTGTGCTGGGTCTTCGTGGGATGCTCGATAGCAGCCTTGATTGTGATAGGAACCCCCCTATCATTCATGGCTGGAGCAGCGTATCACGCCATAGATAGCTACATCCTTATGGCGATAGCATTCTTCATCTTCGCCGGCAACTTGATGTCCGAATCAGGGATCGCGGACCGCTTCGTCCGTTTCAGCTATGCCCTGGTGGGAAGGATAAAGGGTGGAATGGTAGATGTCGGCATAGTGACCATCCTGTTCCTGGGTGCCCTGACGGGCTCCTCAGTCCCCACCATAGCGGCTACAATCCCGCTACTGGTCCCCCGGCTGGAGAAGTACGGATACCAGAAAAGATATACTACTGCCGTTCTCTGCTCCAGCAGCTTCCTGGGATACCTGATACCCCCCAGCGTCCCCGTGCTGATCTACTGCCTGGTAGCCCAGCAGTCGGTGGCTGCTGTTTTTCTGTCCACTGTTATCCCGGGATTCCTGCTTGCCGGGGGCTACATGGTGCTGAACAATTTCATGGTTGACAAGTACATGACACCCACCAAGGAGGTTCCCGAGCTACCAACAGGGTTCAAAGAGTCGGTCAAGGAGGTGGGCGCATCTACCTGGGCGGCGCTACCAGCCCTGGGTTGCCCGCTTATTGTGTTGGGAGGCATCTACGGGGGTGTGTTCACGCCGAACGAGGCAGGTGCTATCGCCGTCGTGTACACCCTGATCGTAGGCCTGTTCGTCTACCGAGAACTGAAAGCGGCGAGCTTCTGGAAAACCACACAGACCACGCTGGTAACGCTGGGCATGATTACGCTATTGCTCGGCTTCGGCACCGTGTTCACCAGACTGTTGATTCGAGAAGGAGCAGCCCAGGCCATGGCAGACGGCATGATAGGAGCATTCCAAAGCCAGTACCTCGTGTTGCTCATGATGAACATACTGCTGCTAATCATGGGGATGTTCATAGATGGCATTCCCATTTTGATAATAGTGGTGCCGCTAATAATGCCGCTGGTCACTGACATAGGTGTGAACCTCGTTCAACTGGGAGCGATCGTCGTCGTCAACGTCGGCCTTGGAGTAGTCACGCCGCCATATGCCATGTCCATTTTTGTTGGTTCCAAGATGGCAGACGTGCCATATGCGGAATTGGTGAAACCTATGATGATGTTTCTGTTCATAGTCGGCCTGCCCGTCCTATTCCTGACTACGTATATCCCTGCCCTCTCTTGCTGGCTGCCTACTCTAGCGGTAGGAGCGAAGATAGTAGGCCCGTGGTAACAAGGCAAATAGTAGGAGGCCAAGATGCTTGACGCACTGATAAGGGGAGGCACAATCGTCGATGGGACGGGGAATGTTGGTTTCAAGGGCGACGTCGCGATAGAGAATGATCGAATACACATCCTCGTTGGCGACACTTCATCCGTGGAGGCGACAAGCGCCATCGATGCATCAGGCTGCATAGTAGCCCCGGGCTTCATTGATGTTCATACACATTCGGACCTGATTGCCGTGTCCGAGCCGCTGAACGAGCCCAAGGTGATGCAAGGCGTTTGCACCGACATGCTCGGGCTCGATGGCATGGGGTATGCTCCCCTGTCCAAGAAGAACCTCGAGATGATGCTGCTCTACTGGTCAGGAGTGAGTGGCTATCCCAAGCTGGACTACAACTGGAGTTCAGTCGCTGAGTACCTGCAGCAGTTCAATCACAGGACCTCCCTCAACGTTGCTTATCTCATCCCCAACAGTTGCCTTCGAGCAGAGACCGTGGGGTGGGAGAACCGTCCCGCCACCAAAGACGAGATACGAGCCATGCAGGATATGATACGGCGGGGTATGGAAGAGGGGGCCACAGGCCTGTCCACCGGGCTGTCCTATCCTCCCGGCGTCTATGCCAGTACAGAGGAACTGGTTGAGTTGTGCAAGACTGTAGCCGAGTGCGGTGGGGTCTACGTCACACACGTGCGGTATGACCTTGGAGATGGCACTTTCGACGGATTCAGGGAAGCCGTGGCAATCGGAGCCCGCAGCGGCTGCCCGGTGCACTTTTCCCACTACGCCACGAACCTTGCCACCCGCGGCCAGACAGACCGGATGC
>JADFUZ010000116.1 GCA_015222295.1 Chloroflexota bacterium
GTGGAAAGGGTAGAGGATACCCCGGAAGAGACGAACACTGTGCAGAAAAAGAAAAACGAGAGGGAGGAAAAATAATGAAAAAAATAGCAATTCCTATAGTCCTGATTCTAGCTTTGATGGCAAGCCTTTTGGCTGGTTGCGCTACACCTGAACCTGAACTCATCTCACGTGAAGTCCTATTCGGCAACCCGGACAAAGCCTCCGTCCAGCTCAGCCTTGATGGAACCAAGATCAGCTACCTTGCCCCGGTAGACGGCGTGCTCAACGTCTGGGTCGGGCCTGCCGATGACCCCGCCGCCGCTAAACCAGTCACCAACGATACCGACCGTGGCATCCGCATCTACTTCTGGGCCTACACCAATGAACAGATCCTGTACATCCAGGATCAAGCCGGTAATGAGAACTGGCGGGTCTACAGCGTGAACCTGAACACCGCCGAGACGGTGGACCTCACCCCCTTGGAGGGTGTACAGGCCCGAATCCAGGCGGTCAGCCAAAAGTTCCCCGATGAGATGCTCATCGGGCTCAACGACCGTAATCCTCAGCTTCACGACATTTACCGTGTCAACATCAACACTGGCGAGCGGACTCTCGTCCAGGAAAATGAGGGCTTCGTGGGCTTCGTCATCGACCACGATTATAACGTCCGCTTTGCGGCGCGGATGACGCCCGACGGCGGGATGGAGTATTTCACTCCGACGGAAGAAGGAGGCTGGGAGCCGTTTATGGAGATCGCGATGGAGGACACACTCACCACCGGCCCCGTTGGGTTCGACCCGACGGGCAAGATTCTATACATGATCGACAGCCGCGACAGAAACACCGCTGCGCTCGTCACCCTGGATCTCGAGACAGGAGAGCAGACCTTGATTGCTGAGGACCCACAGGCGGACGTTAGCGACGTCATGGTGCATCCAACCAAGGGAAACGTGGAGGCCGTTGCTTTCACCTATGAACGCAAGCACTGGCAGGTCCTCGACGAGTCCATTGCGGAAGACCTGGCTTACCTGAGCACGGTTGCCGACGGCGATGTCGAGGTTACAGATCGCACACTCGACGATAAATGCTGGATGGTCGCCTACGTCATGGACGATGGCCCGGTGCGCTACTATCGCTACGACTGCGAGGCGCAGGAAGCGCAGTTCCTGTTCACGCATCGCAAGGAGCTGGAGGGACTGCCCCTGGCGGAGATGCACCCCGTGGTCATCAAATCCCGTGATGGTCTGAATCTGGTCAGCTACTACACACTGCCGGTGGGGAGCGACAGCGATGGCGACGCCCATCCCGATGAGCCCCTGCCAATGGTACTGCTTCCGCACGGCGGCCCATGGTATCGCGACAACTGGGGATACGACTCCGTACATCAGTGGCTAGCAAACCGTGGCTACGTCGTGATGAGCGTCAACTTCCGTGGTTCCACTGGATTCGGAAAGGCGTTTATCAACGCTGGCAACCTGGAGTGGGGCGCTAAGATGCACGACGACCTCATCGATGCCGTCGATTGGGCCATCCAGGAAGGGATCGCTGATCCCGATAAGGTGGCGATCATGGGTGCTAGCTACGGAGGATACGCCACTCTGGTGGGCCTGACGTTCACACCAGAGACGTTTGCCTGCGGCGTAGACATCGTGGGGCCGTCGAACCTGGTTACAGTGCTTGAGGCGATACCGCCGTACTGGCAGCCACAGGTCGAGCTGTTCGCAACGCGCGTGGGCGACCACAGAACGCAGGAGGGCCGAGCGTTCCTGACCGAGCGCTCCCCGCTGACCTACGTGGATCGGATCCAGCGGCCGCTGCTGATTGGCCAGGGCGCCAATGACCCGCGCTGCAAGCAGGCCGAGGCCGACCAGATAGTCCAGGCGATGCAGGAGAAGGGCATCCCGGTGACGTATGTGTTGTACCCGGACGAGGGACACGGCTTCGCCAGGCCGGAGAATAACCTGTCGTTCTTCGCCGTAACTGAGGCGTTCCTCGCCGAATGCCTGGGCGGGCGGTATGAGCCTATCGGTGATGATTTCCAAGGCTCGAGCATCACCGTTCCGGTCGGCGCTGAGGAGGTACCTGGCTTGATGGAGGCTCTTTCGGGACTCACCAGCAACCGATAATCCGCCATATTGACGCATGGGAATGTACTCTGCGTGAAACGGAGGGGTATGAAGCAGATTCTTGACGACCGCCCGACCAACAAACTCACAATGCTGTTACAATCGTTGTTATCAAAACAGAGTAGACAGGCGAAGATCTCTATGCTGATCATCCAAGGAGAAAAAGACGTACAGGTTCCCAGGGAAGCGGAGAGGAATAAGGAAGGTGCTCGATGACGGTAATAATTAACTTTGATAGGGTAAGCAAAAGCTTAGGGAGCCGTGAGGTTCTCAAAGAAGTCACCTTCTCCGTGGAACCGGGGGACATCTTCGGCTACCTTGGCCCTAACGGAGCAGGAAAGACCACCACTATTAGGGTCATCCTGGGGCTCCTTCCGCCCGATTCAGGCGAGGCATACATTTTAGGCCGGCATGTTGAGCGTGATGATACCAGGGAAAAGGTTGGCTTTGTCCTTGAAGCCGATGGGCTGTATGACAATATGACTGCTTACGACAATCTGGATTACTATTGCCAGATTTATGGCTTACCCTCGAGCTTGAAAAGCAAGCGAATAGATGAAATGCTAGAGCTAATGGAGCTGAGCGATAGAGCGCGGGACAAAGTGTCATCATATTCCAAGGGAATGAGGCAGAAGTTAGCAGTGGCGAGAGCCATGGTTCATGAGCCAGACCTTCTTATCCTGGATGAGCCCACTGCCGCCGTTGACCCCACAGGTCAGATAGAGGTGAGACAAATCATCCTTAATCTGTCGCAAAGAGGTAAAACGATTTTCCTCAGTTCCCACAACCTGGACGAAGTGCAACGCATCTGTAACCGCATTGCCCTGATAGACCAGGGGGAGATAAAGCTTTGCGGGGAATTGGACAAATTGAGAAGGGACATGGGCAAAAGAGAAGTGGTCATAGGCACTACGATACAGACTGCAGGGGAGGCTGAGTCGCTCAACGGGCTTGTGGCTGAACTCGAAGCCTTGCCCTATGTGACAAGCTGCCGTAGGGAGGCTCAAAAACTACACCTCCACCTCGATGGTCGAGGCGATGTCTCCGAAATAGTAGCCATGGTCTCCCGGAGAAGCATAGGTGTGGAGGAGGTAATCAAGGGCGAAATATCTCTGGAGGAGATTTACGCCAAAGTGACAAAGGCACGGGAATGACGAAAAAGGTAATGGTGATAGCGAAAGAAGACCTGAGGGAAACCCTGGGCGCCAAGGCTTTCTATGGCAGCGTGGGCATAGTCATATTTGTCATGGTAGCGATAGTTGCGGGTCTTGGCGGCAACATCAGCGCTTTAATCGAGCAGGGAACATCGCCAGCGGAAGTAGCCTTAGCTATTCAAACTCTTATGGGCACCACCGCCTTCACGCTTTCCCTTATTATCATGCTGCTGTTCTGCATGTATACCAACGCCTATACGCTTATTATGGAGAAGGTGAAACGCTCCATCGAGTCTTTACTATGCACACCCCTCAGTCTGAGGCAGATATGGCTCGGGAAGACCTTGGCCATATCCCTACCCAGCATAGTCTTGGGACTGCTATTTACCTTCGGCGGAATAGCTGGCATAAATCAATTCTTTGTCGTTCCCGAGTTAGGGCACTTCATTATGCCCGGCGCAGCTCCACTGTTAGCAATTTTGGTTGTTGTGCCGTCTATCGTGTTTTTCTTTGCCTCCCTCATCATAGCGCTACAGCTCATAATTGCCAACATACGCTGGATCAGTGCCGCCCTCATAGGCCTGGTGGTTGCTGTTATGTTTGGGCTTTCCCCTCCCATTCTGAAGTTTGGCTCGGCATCCTGGAGCATCGTCTTCATCTCCCTGGGAGTTGCCGCTGCTCTAGCCCTGGTCACAATCTTCCTGTCCCGCCTGGTCACTAAGGAACGGATAGTTCTGAGCAGCAAAGGATAGAGCGAGAAAGGAGGTCAAAAATGCAAATAGACGAAATAAGGATTCGAGATAGGACAGGAATGCGGGGGTTGAAGAACAAAGGTCCAATAGAAATCTCCCAGGACCCTGCGACGGGGGATTTCGTTCTCATCATGGGCAAGGGGATTCGCAAGAAGTGGTTGCTCTTCAACTTGCCGGAGGGAATGTGGAGAGCCAGGTGCACAAAAGAGGAAGTCCTGGACGTGGTGAAGGATTTCTTGGCTGAGAAAGTCCTGAAGGATTGAGATTTGTCCCATCTCTTGTTGTGTGGAGTGCTTTCAAGAATTGGTAGCACGTAATAGTGCGAAAACTGCGCCACAGCTTGTGTTAGTTGTGTTCAAAGCTGCCGCGGTAGCTACGAGCGTAGCAGGACATGTTCCGTGCCCTGGATACTCCGCAACTGGTGTAACTGCCTGCCGGGACCGGCTCGGACCCTGTGGTGTTCTCCCCACCTACTTCACCACTGCACGAACATCGGCATGATTACATAGACGTAATTGTCTACACCTATAGGGCGGATAACTCCAGGACTTGATGGGGTGGTGACCTCCAGGGCGACCTGGGATTGGTGAAGAACAGATAGAACATCGGAGAGATATTTCACGTTGAAAGCAATCTTAGCCTCTTCTCCATCAACCAAAGCGTCAATTTCGCTGACATTGCCGCCAATTTCCTCGGCCTGAGCGGAAAGAGTCAGCTTGCCCGGGGCAAGCTCAGCACCAGGAGTGATAACCAGTCTGACGATGCCACTGGCATCACGAGCAAATATGGAAGACATCTTGGTAACCCGTAGAAATTCAGCAGTATCTACTACCGCTCTTGTGTTATAGCTCTGAGGAATAACTTGAGAATAATCGGGAAAAGAGCCTTGAATCACTTGGGACACTACCTCAGCGTTTTTGAGACGGAAGAGAAGCTGGCTTTTTTGCTGATTCACGGTGATTTCCACCGGCTCCTCTTGCTCACCAAGAAGGCGATTTAGCTCGTTAAGGGCTCTTGCCGGAATGATTACCGTGGTTTTCGGATCGACCGGTGACCCAAGGTTCGTCCTATGGACAGCTAGCCTAAAACCATCAGCCGCCGCCAAGCTAAGCTGATCACCCTCAAATTCGGTGTTGATTCCCGTCAGAACCGGGCGGGATTCTTCAGTAGCAGCACCAAAGGCAACCTGTGTGATTCCCTCTCTCAGGGCACCTGCTTCTATGTTTGTAGTTGTGCCATCGCCTACCTCAGGGATGGGCGGAAAATCTTGAGCATCAATGCCGTTGATATGCGCTTCGAAGCGACCGCTTTTTATCTCAATAGCATGACTGTTCGCAGGTAGCGTAATCTCAATCAAATCATTGGGTAGCGAATTGACAAAGTCAATGAACAGTCGAGCTGGAATGGTAATGGTGCCCTCCTGTTCCACTTTAGCGCCAATCCAGCATGTAATAGCCATTTCCAAATTGGTGGCTGCTAGCTTAAGGCGTGATTGCTCACCAACCAAAAGAATATTCTGCGTGATGGGCAAGGTAGACCTGGTAGCTACAGCCCTGCTCACCGTACCCAATCCTTTACTCAGGTTTTCTTGAAGACAGGATAGTTTCATAGAATACCTCCGGAAATCATAAGTGAATGACAGTATACTATCGGCAGTTTCTAAGGTCAATATAGATTAGGCAGAGAGTCGTTCCAATACTTCACGGGCCTTGCGGCTAGCCTGAGCGCGATGGCTGACCTGGTTTTTCACTTCAAAGGAGACCTCTGCCATAGTTTTGCCCATCTCAGGGAGGTAGAAAATTGGATCGTAACCAAAGCCATTTTCGCCTCTGGCTTCAAAAGCGATTGTGCCATGACATTCACCGTCACATAATTCTGACTGTCCTTCCGGCCTAACTATGGCGATAACACATCTGAAGTGGGCACCTCGCTTTTCCCAAGGAATGTCGGCAAGCTTAGCCAGGAGCATTCTCATCCTATCTGCGTCTGTGGCGTCTTTTCCGGCAAAGCGCGCTGAGTGGATTCCAGGCTCACCATCGAGAGCATCCACTTCAAGCCCTGAGTCATCAGCAATGGTGATAAGCCTAGTCAATCCGGCATAAGTGGCGGCTTTCAACTGAGCATTCTGTTCGTAACTGTTTCCAAGTTCACTGGCAACTTCGTTTATTCCTTGTTCAGCCAATGTGACTATCTGATAGCCAAGATCGCCGAGCAAGAAGCGATATTCCCTGATTTTGCCCGAGTTGGTCGTAGCCAAGAGA
>JADFUZ010000117.1 GCA_015222295.1 Chloroflexota bacterium
CAGGAGGTACAATCGCTTCTCAGCTCTGGTCATGCCGACGTAGCACAGCCGCCGTTCCTCTTCCATCTCCGCTTTGTCGCCGAAGGACCTCCTGTGTGGCAAGAGCCCGTGTTCCAGGCCGGTAATGAAGACCACGGGGAACTCCAGTCCCTTGGCCTGGTGCAGAGTGGTCAGAGTCACGGCGTCGGCCTTTTCGTCCAGTTGGTCTATGTCAGACACCAGAGTGACCTTCTCCAGGAAGCTGGCCAGGGCTTCTTCAGGGTCAGGCTCATCATAGTCGCTGGCGACGCTCTTCAGCTCGATTATGTTCTCCCACCTGTCCTCTCCGTCCTCCTTCTCCAGGAGGTACTCCCGGTATCCGGTTCGCGCGAGTATCTCCTCTATCAAATCGCCCGGGTTCAGCCTGCGGCCGCTGGCGATGAGTCCGTCGATGAGAGCGCCAAATGCAGTGAGCGACTGGGCCGCGTGAGGAGAATAGGTTTTGTCCTCCGCTGCCTGCTTCAGGGCAGCATAGAGCGGCACGTCACGCGACTTTGCCCCGGCCAGGAGCTTGCCCAGCGTGACTTGCCCGATGCCTCTCCCGGGCACGTTTATCACGCGGGCCAGGCTGACACCGTCATCTGGATTGTGGACAATCCGCAGATAGGCCACGATGTCCTTCACTTCCCTTCTCTGGTAGAAGCGTACGCCCCCCACAAGCTTGTAGGGTACTCCGTACCTTATGAACGTTTCCTCAAGTGCCCGTGACTGGGCGTTGACCCGGTACATCACGGCGCAGTCCCTGAGCGACGTTTGATTCTGGCTGGCAAGTTTCTCTATCTCGCTGGCCACGCACTGTGCTTCTTCTTCCTCGGTGTAGCTCTCGATGATGACCACCGGGCTGCCCACCTCGTTCTCCGTCCACAGGTCCTTGGGCTTGCGCTCCACGTTCGCCGAGATAACGTCTGAAGCCACGTCCAGAATGGTCCTGGTGGAGCGGTAGTTCTGCTCCAGAAGCACCAGCTTCGCTTCAGGATAGTCCCTGTCAAAGCTCAGGATATTGCGCAAATCGGCGAATCTCCAGGAGTAGATGGACTGGTCCGGGTCACCGACAACACAGAGGTTGCGATGCTGCCCGGCCAGCTGTTTTACCAGTCTGTACTGGGCGATATTGGTGTCCTGAAACTCGTCGACCACGATATGAAGATAGCGCGATTGGTACCTGTCCAGGATCCCTGAGTGGTTATCGAATAGCTGCACCGTCTTCATCAGCAGGTCGTCGAAATCGACTGCCTTGCTTTGAGTCAACAGTTGCTGGTATCGCTGGTAGACCCTGAGCACTATCTCTTCGAAATAGCTGCTGACCTGTTGAGCGTAGTCCTGAGGAGTCACGAGATTGCTCTTCGCGGCGCTGATGGCTGACTGTAGCGAGCGCGGGGCAAACTGCTTCGGGTCGAGGTCTAACTCCTGAAGGGTCTGCCGTATCACGGTGAGCTGGTCTTCATCGTCGTAGATGACAAATCTCGGGCTGATCCCTTCGGCCTGGCCCTCACGACGGAGGATGCGACTGCAGATAGCATGGAACGTGCCCAGAGTCAGGTCCTCGCCCACGGGCCCCAGGAGTTGCTCCAGCCTATCTTTCATCTCGCGGGCGGCCTTGTTGGTGAAGGTGACTGCCATGATGCGGCGGGGACTAACGCCGCAGACTTTGATGAGGTAGGCCACCCGGTGGGTGATTACCCTGGTCTTGCCGCTTCCGGGACCGGCTATGATAAGGACTGGCCCGCTTATTGCTTCCACGGCTTCCTTCTGGGCGGGATTGAGCGAGGCCAGGATATCCATAGAGACTCGATGGCATTATAGCATCGGAGGGGAAGCGCCTCAAAGCTGAGGGGACGGTCCTAGTAGGCGACCAGTGGCTCTTTGTCGGTGACTATCTTCTTCGCCATCTCTAGCTGATGGCGGATGTGTTTGGGGATGGCAAACATAGCCTCGTTGGTGAGCCCGTCGTATGACTTGAGCTCTCTTGACACCCTGGCTGAGATTCGAGCATTGAGTTCCTCGGGTGCCAGGTTCGCCGGGTCCAGGCTCTCAGAGGCGCAGATGAATCCCCACAAGCTGAGGAATGAAGGTATGTGTGTCTGATAGGGACGGACTATAGAAAAGACGGTCTTCAAGGTGCTGAATATGTCGGTGAAGTTCTGCAGGTCGTTCCAGGTAGCGGGCTCGGCCTGCATGGACATGATGCCGTCAGGCTCCAGCCGCTGCTTGACTGTCTGGTAGAACTCCTGAGTGTACAGCAGGCGGGCGGGTCCCTTGTCCAGGGGGTCAGGCAGATCAATAACGATAACGTCAAAGCTGTCCTCGCTGTCCTCCAGGTGCTTTCTGGCGTCAGCGAAATGAAGCTCTACCCTGGGGTCGGCAAAGGAGTCCTGGTGAAAGGAGGGCAGGAAGCGTCGGCAGACATCCACCACTTCTTCATCAAGGTCCACCATGGTCACCTTCTTGACTGAGCGGTGTGTCAGCACCTCTCTCAAGGTTGCGCCTTCGCCTCCACCGGCAATGAACACCTTCTCTGGCCCGGGGTGAGTGAGCATGCCCGGGTGTACCAGGGCTTCGTGATAAACGAATTCATCACTCTCGCTCGACTGGATTTTCCCGTCGAGCACCAGGCAGACGCCGAAGCTACCGGTGTCGATGACCTCTATGGACTGGAACTTGCTTTGCCCGGAGTATATCACCCGTCGAATACTGTGCGACACAGTAAGGCCGGGACTGATATAGTCACGGAACCACAGGCGTTTATGGGGGTCGTCGTCTTTCATTTTGCTGCGGTACTGACCCGGCTTTCCTCCAGCATACCTCTACGCAGCTCGATTATGGAGTAATGCTCGGCCTTGAGCTTCGCCGCTATGAGCGTGGCCGCCTCCTCTGGCGTCACTTCGTCACCGCAGGTGAAAACGTCAACCGCAGCATACCCATACTCGGGCCAGGTATGAATGGAGATGTGTGACTCGGCGATGTTCACCACGCCGCTTACGCCACAGGGGGAGAAGTGATGGAAGGTCTCGCCAACTACGGTAGCCCCGCACCGAACGGCAGCATCATGCAGGCAATCCCTCAGAAAAGCCAGGTCATTCAGTAGTCCTTCGTCGCAGTCCTTCAGTTCCATTAGCAGATGTCTTCCTAGTGCATACAAATCACCTTCCCTCCTTCAAAATCCAGATTGGTAACTGGAGCTTTGAGGCAGCAATGGAGATTGTATACGGCATTGCCTTGGGGGGTCAAGAGTTCGCCGCCGCGCACTCCCGCAGGGCCAGTCAGGAGGAGTGGCATCTGTCCGGGGGTAATGCGGCTACCGGAGGGCGTCTCATTCAGCAGGCTGGCGCTTATCGCGCGCTCGTTCCTGCTGCAAGAGTTCGAGTTCGTGCTCCAGTTTCTCTAGCCTTCTGATGAGCTGCTGCATGTCGAGACTGCGCTCGTCTTCTGGTGCTGTGGTGATACCCTGCATTTCACTCCACAACTGGGCGCCGTATGCTCCGCCGAACGGGGCGTAGGGTTGCGCGTTGGTCTCGATGCGCAGTATATCCCAGCGGTTGTCCTTCCCATTCACGTCCACGGCAGCCTTGCGCAACACAATTTGCTCCAGGTCAATTTCCCCGTATACAATCGTTTCCTGGTCGAAAACCGGTCCGGCTATGTATTCCCCTTCGGGATTGATGATGCCGCTCCCGCCGAAGAAAGTCCAGCTGGCATTCCCCAGCTTGGCCTTCTCGGCCAGCTCCGGTGGCACGTACATGGAAGAGGCGACGACAAAGCACTGGCCTTCCAGCGCGTACGCCTGTGACTCCCAGCAAAGGATACGCCGGTTGGTTCTGCCGGAAGGGAAATCCGGCCAGCCCGGCCAGCAAGCGCAGTGTATCTGCTCTCCCTGGCACATCAGCGCGTATTTGAACAGAGGCTGGAGGTGCTCGTAGCAGATGAGCCCGCCGATCCGCCCGATTTGAGTATCGTGTACCCGCAGGGTTGTTCCGTCTCCCCGGGCCCAGAAGCACCTTTCGCGGTTTGACGGCGTGAGCTTCCGATGCTTTCCGATCACCTGTCCGTCGGGGTCGATAAAGACGAGCGTGTTGAACAGCATCCCCTCATGTCCGGGCACGTATTCGTTCACTCCGAGGCAGACGTAGGCTCCCGCTTTCCTGGCTGCTTCGGCGACGCCGTCGAGGTCTGGCCCGGGCACTTGAATTGCGTTCTTCGTCAACTGTGCAAGGTTTCTCGCCCATTCCCCCGGTTTGCTCAGGTCGATGGACCAGTTGGGATAGGCAGCCACGAACGTTTCTGGCAATACTACCAGTTTCGCCCCCTCGCGCCCGGCCGTTTCGATGAGTGAACAGGCCTTGTCGAGGGAAGCGTTCTTGTCCATGGGGTACACGGGTGCCGCCTGCACTGCCGCTACTTTCATCTCTCGATCCGGCCTCCTTTTCTCCGTGGACTTGCCCTGGCGCTTGCCGCGGGGTTCGCTTCTTGAGTCCCGCATGCTGGCAGTAAGCTGGCAGAACCTTGCTGCCGTCGCCTAAGTTCAACACAGGGCTACTCCCGTTGTCAAGCCGCGCTGCCTCGACACTGGCTGGCGGTCTCCCCGGATGCGAGTTGTCAGGGCGAGTCGGAGGCGTTGGAGGGAACGTGGCTTTCTGCTACAATATCGGTCGCCAGGTCTATGTCGGCAAATAAGCAATTGGTTGCTGTCTGTACTGCCCGGCAGACGGAGGCGCAGGTGATCCAGGGGCGGTTGGAGGCCGAGGGCATCCCGGCCCTTCTGAGCTATGAGAGCGCTGGAGTGGTCCTGGGAGTCACCGTTGACGGCCTGGGCGAGGTGAAGGTATTGGTGCCCCGCCATCTGGTCGAAGAAGCCAGGGAGATCCTGAGAATCTGACGCATGACTTCAAGGTTGGAGCGCATAACTGAGCAGCGCCTGGAAGGTCTCAAGAAGATTCGCTCCCGGGGGGTAGACCCCTATCCTCACTGTTACCATCCCAGTCATACCACCACTGAAGCAGTAGCTCTGTTCGAGCGCCAGGAGGACAACGCGCGGGTCATCTCTGTCGCCGGGCGCGTTATGGCCAGGCGCCAGATGGGCAAGATGTCCTTTCTTGACATCCGCGACGGCTCGGGCAAGATACAGCTCTGTTTTCGCCGCAACGTCCTGGGCATCGAAAGGTACGGATTTCTCGGGGAGCTTGACATTGGTGACATCATAGGCGTGGAAGGCAAGCTTTTCCGGACAAGGGCCGGGGAAGTCACCCTTGACGTGTCCCGCTTTGCCATGCTGTGCAAGTCCCTTCGCCCCTTGCCGGAGAAGTGGCATGGCCTGGCCGACGTGGAGAAGCGCTATCGGCAGAGGTATCTGGACCTCATTGCCAATGAAGAGGTCAGGGGTATCTTTGCTCTGCGCACCCAGATTATCACCGCGGTAAGGCGCTTCATGGATGGCAGGGGATACGTGGAGGTGGAGACGCCGGTCCTACAGGCACTGGCGGGAGGAGCGCTGGCGTGTCCCTTCGCAACCCATCACCACGCGCTAGACGAAGACCTCTTCCTGCGTATCTCGCTGGAGCTCCCTCTCAAGAAATTGGTGGTAGCCGGCTTTGACCGGGTCTATGAAATCGGGCGGGTCTTCCGCAACGAAGGCATTTCAATCAAGCACAATCCCGAATTCACCCTGCTGGAGAGCTATCAGGCGTATGCTGACTATGGTGACATTATGAGCCTGGTTGAGGAGATGTTCTCCACAGTGGCTCAGGAGATCCTGGGCAGCGGCAGGATCACCTGTGGAGGCAAGACGATTGACCTTGCTCCGCCGTGGCGGAAGCTCTACCTGCGTGATGCTATCAAGGACTCCTGTGGCATCGACTTTGAAGACTACCCCGACACGCCTTCTCTGCGAGCGCGAATGTCAGAGGCCGGGATGGAAGTCGACCCGGCCAAGGGAAGGGGCAGACTGATAGATGAGCTGATTTCTTCCTTCGTCGAGCCAAAGCTAATCCAGCCGACCTTCCTCCTGGACTACCCGGTGGAGATGTCGCCCCTGGCCAAGAGAAAGAGGGGCAACGACCGCCTGGCCGAGAGGTTTGAGGCCTTTGTAAATGGCATGGAGGTCGCCAATGCTTTCACCGAGCTTAATGACCCGGTGGAGCAGAGGGAGAGGTTCAGGCAGCAGCGCAAGGAGCAGGTCGGCGGCGAGGAGGTTGAGGCGGCTGATGAAGACTTCCTTC
>JADFUZ010000118.1 GCA_015222295.1 Chloroflexota bacterium
AAGCTGGTATGCTCTATCCACGAGTCCGGGCACGTAGTGCGGCCTGGTCCAGGCCTCAGTTTCCCGGTGACAGATTCAGTCTGTGTGCTACAGTCCGGTTGTTTCCGAATTGTGAGAGGTGAGTATGTTCGTCAATGAACAGAATCGAGAAAGGAAATTCCACCTGCTGGGCTGGATCCTGTTTGTCGTGTGCGCCGGTTTCTTCATCGCCTCTCACGCCAAAGCCGACAACCTCGTCGGTCTTATCGGCAGCGTGATATTCCTCTTCGCCTGTGTCGTCTTCATCATTCCTTTGGTGACAAAGAGGAACAGAGACTAAGATAGCTTGCTATGTCCCCTGGATCAACAGGCTCCAATGGCCGACAGCTCAAGCTGGAGATGTGGCAGACCGATGCTCACTTCCACGCACGGCGGTTGGGAGCGACCAGTCTAGCCCGCGCGCTCAAAACGGCAGCACCCTACCCTACCGCGCCAGCCAGCCACCATCAACGGGCAGTATGGCACCGTGAACGTAGTCCGACGCCGCTGAGGCCAGGAACACGGCAACCCCCTGAAGGTCTTCGGCCGTTCCCCAGTCACCCGCCGGAATACGGGCCACAATGGCTTGGTTGCGTACCGGGTCACTCCTGAGTCCTTCCGATAACCTCGTGGCCATATAGCCCGGAGCAATGGCATTCACGTTTACCCCGTATTTGGCCCACTCATTCGCCAGTGCCTTTGTCAGCTGGGCAATGCCTCCCTTGCTGGCTGAGTAGCTTGGGACGGTAATACCACCCTGGAAGCTGAGCATCGAGGCGGTGAAGATAATCTTGCCCGACCCCCGGGCCACCATGTCCTTCCCGAACTCACGGCTGAGCACAAAATGGGAATTCAGGTTGACCTCAATCACATTGTCCCAGTAATCATCGGGATGCTCTACCGCCGGCTTGCGCGCAATGGTGCCGGCATTGCTGACCAGGATATCGATTACCGGATTGTCGGCTTTCACCCGGGAGATAAGCCTGTACGTCGCCTGGCGGTCGGAGAAATCACACTGATAGCCCGTGAACTTACGGCCCAGGGCCTTTACCTCCTGCTCGATTTCACTTCCCGATTCCTCCAGCGTGACGCTGGAGCCGATAATGTCGGCGCCGGCCTCGGCCAAGCCCAATGTCATGGCTCGGCCAATTCCATGCTTGCAGCCCGTGACCAGGGCCACCTTTCCATCCAGTCGGAACTGTTCCAGTATGCCCATCTGTTCTCCTCCTGCGTTCTCCTCAGTTGCTACACCGCCCTCTGCGTCTCAGAAACACGGCCGCATTCTAGCTTGTTACCGCATATTCCTGCCGGGCTGCCAGGGCATGGGTTACGCGGTCAATGAGAATCGCCAGCAGCACAATGCACAGCCCGGCTTCAAACCCCTTTCCTATTTGAATACGGTTGATAGCCAGCAACACCTCCATCCCCAGACCTTTGGCTCCAATCATCGACGCGATTACCACCATTGCCAACGCCATCATCGTTGTCTGATTGATACCCACCATTATCGATGGAACGGCCAGGGGCAGCTGGACTTCGAACAGTATCTGCCGCGAGCTGGAGCCAAAAGCTCGGGCCGCTTCGACCACGCTACTCGGCACCTGCCTTATGCCGACATTGGTCAGGCGTATGACCGGCGGCACGGCATAGATGATGGTGGCGAACACGGCCGGCACTTTTCCGAGCCCGAACAACATCAGGGCTGGAATCAGATAGACGAAGCTGGGCATGGTCTGCATGGCATCCAACACGGGTCTGATAATAGCCTCCACGGAATTGCTTCGCGCCATTACGATTCCAGTAGGAATACCGATAGCCAGGGAGATCATCACCGCCGCGAAGATGATGGCCAACGTCATCATAGCCAGGTCCCAATGGCCAAAACTGCCAATCAAGACCAGAAACCCCGCCATGAGCAACCCCGCCACCCACCGACGCATGGCGCGCCAGGCGACAACCCCAACCCCGACCACCACCACCACCCATGGCAACCAGAGCAGAAGCCACTCAACGCGCAGTAATGCAAACAGAATGACGTCGCCAACAGCATCAAACGCGGCACCCCAGTTGGTCAACACCCAGCTCATAACGGCGTCAACCCACTCTGCCAGCGGAACCTGAAAAAGCTCAGGGAACTCAACCATCGGCCTTCATCGCCTCTTTCTCTTCCTTCTCCTCTCTCTCCTCTTGCTCCTCCTCTTTCTTCTGAATCATGGTGCTCAGTACCGTGCTGATGTGTATCTCACCGACAAACTTGCCCTTGTCATCAACAACAGCGATAGGATATGTGGTTGAGGCTGCTAAGGGAAAGAGGTCCTCCACTATCATGTCAGTGGTGCAGGTGAGCATGTCAGGTTCCAACGCCTGCTTCACCGAAGTACCCTTCTTCTTGATCAGCTCTGCCAGACGATCCACAGTCACCAGCCCAAGCAGCCTACCCCTCCGGGCTACCAGGAACACATTGTCCAGGCCAGTAGTCTTGAGTATGTGCAACGCTGCCTTGGGCCCCTGCCATTCGTAGAGCAGAACATTGGGTTGCTCCATAATCGTGCCGGCAGTCAGCACCTTCGCTGGTGAAGCGTCCTGCACGAATTCACGCACATAGGCATCGCCGGGCGCCGTTATCACCTCCTCTGGCGTGCCGATCTGAATAATCTCGCCATCTCTCATGATAGCGATGCGACCGCCCAGTTTCAGAGCCTCATGGAGGTCGTGAGTCACGAATACGATCGTCTTCTGCACCTCCGCTTGCAACTCCACCAGCTCGTCCTGCATCTGCCGGCGAATCAGAGGGTCCAGGCCGCTGAAAGGCTCGTCCATGAGCAATATCTCGGGTTCAGTCGCCAGGGCCCTGGCTATACCCACCCGCTGTTGCATGCCCCCGCTGAGGGCGCTGGGGGGATAGCTTTCCCACTCTCTGAGTCCTACCTTCCCAATCACTTCTCGGGCGCGAGCATAGCGCTCCTCTTTCTCTACCCCCCTGACTTTCAACCCGTAGGCCACATTATCGAGCACGCTGCGATGCGGGAATAGGCCGAACTGCTGAAACACCATACTGGTCGTATGGCGCCGCAGCTCCATCAATTGCGCCTCATCATAGGCGCAAACGTCCTCCCCGTTGATGAGTATCCTGCCCGCCGTAGGCTCGACCAGACGAAGAACACAACGAATCAGCGTGGACTTCCCGCTGCCCGATAGCCCCATGATGACAAAGAACTCGCCCCGCTGGACCTCAAAGGACAGATCCCGCAGCGCCACCACACAGCCCGTTTCCTCCAGTATGCTCTCCTTGGTAGCAGACCGCCTATCCGAACGGAGAAGCTGTTCGGCGTTAGCCCCAAACACCTTCCACAGCTCGCGAACCTCGACGCAAACTCCCCCGTTCGGCGTAGGCGTATTGTTCTGCAAAGCTCTGCTCCTGCAGCCCCAAACTAGCTCGCCGGTCTAGGGCAAGGCCGCCTTGACCTTGTTGGCTACGTCCGCTGACACCCACTTCGTCCACACGGACTCGAATTCCTCCAGGAAATAGAGGGCTGCCGCCATTGTGTCGGCCTCAGTCTCCTGCATGTAGGCCAGGATTTTGTTGTTCAAGGCAGCGGTCGTCTCGTAGCTCTCCAGGAATTCCACCACATCAGGCGCTCTCTCCAGAAGGCCGCTGTTGACTATTATGTTGACTTGAGTGGGGGGAAAGGCACAGCCATAGGTTTCGTTGTCCCACTCCGCCTGATCGAAGGGCGGTTCCTCTACATACGTCATGTCCATCAGCCCCAGAACCCAGGTCGGCTCCCAGTAATAGCCAAACCACGGCTCGCCCTTTTCATAGGCAGCGAACATGGAACCAGACAGCGCCGCGTCCGAGCCACAAATGAAGTCGTTGTAGTATTCATCCAGCCCGTAGGCCTGGAGCTTCAGGCTGTTTAGCTCAGTACACTTCCAGCCCGGGATCGAGTTGTGGAAGCGTCCCTTGTCCGGCTGCTCTGGGTCTTTGAACAGCTCCCAGTATTCTGGCATATCGTCAATCGTCTTAAGGTCAGGAGCAACTGCCTCTATTCCCCGTTCGGCATCGCCTTCGATGATGTAAGTGGGCACCAGCCACCCTTGCCCGCTGTCAGGATAGTTGGGGCCCAGGTCGACACAGTCTCCCGACTCAATGGCTGCAGTGTAGATGTCCAGTATATTCTCGGTCCAACTCTCCATGTTTACGTCAACGTCCCCCTGCCTCATACCCGTCCAAAGAGCCGCTGTCTCAGCGGGGATGATTTCCACCTCATAGCCGTAGCCGTGTTCCACTATGAAACCGGCAATACGGTCATGCACCTGGACACTGTCCCAACTACAATCCCCGAACACAATCGGCTGCTTTTCCGCCGTGGCACAACCCGCCAGCGATAGCGGGATAAGCAGAAGCCCGGTAGCCACTAAGAGAATCTTGATACATACTTCTCGCCTTGCTCTCATTTCTTTTACCTCCTTATCTAGCAACAAAACCTTTTACCTTTCGGCTTTTCTACGCAACACACGTGGCTGAACACACCAGAGGGGTCTACAGGCAGGCTAATGACTTGACAGGAATATGAAGAATGTGAGGATTGTGTGGTGCATGCGGCACAAGGAAACAATGACTAGTGAGCATTTGGTCGCCAGAATGCGTCACTCACGTATCTGGTTTACCCATCCTTTAGAATCCTCCTTCCATTACTCCACCAGCAGCTCGGCCAGCGGGCTGACTCCAGTCGGGTAACTCACATCGGTTATTTTAGGGGGGCTGCCCCGGTCTGTCAAGGGGTGGATGGAGCTTCTGTTGATGGTCTACGATTCTGTCCTCCCCTAACAGTTCAGCGAAAATGTCCGCATGCAGGAGATGCTGACATTAAACAT
>JADFUZ010000016.1 GCA_015222295.1 Chloroflexota bacterium
CCTTACCCACTTCTGCGGGAGGCGATATATGTTCAACTATCTTCTCTGCTATGGTGAGAGGGGACATCCCCACGGTTCGAGCTAACTTAAGAGGGAGACCCGAGGCGAAGTCCCCATGCGCCGGATCCTGAGGGTGCTCTACAGTTGCGTCAGGCAATGCAACCAGAGCAAGGCTGCCGTCCTGTTGAGCTGCGGCCATTGCTTGCTGGAGGCATCTGGTCAGTTTTTCGCCAAGCATTCCGGTTGCTCCGGGTGATTCCTAGCCAACATTATATCAACTCCATTCGATACTACTTGGCCACAGCTGCGACAGTCGCTGTCTCAGAGGGCCGTGGTCTGCCTTTCTCAGAGAGTGGTCGCTTTGGAAGAGAATCATTGCCTCGTGGCGAGCTAACTCCAGAAGACGCAGGTTCGACAACTTGGCTATTTTGAGTTCAGGCAAACCACTTTGCTGGGTTCCGAAGAATTGCCCCGGGCCTCGCAGGTCCAGGTCTTTCTGTGCCAGGACGAAGCCGTCGTGGATGTTCTCCATGAGCCGCAGTCGGTCGCTGGCCTCAGGTGCTTCAACGGCGGCTCTTTCGGGGATGAGCAGGCAATAGCTTTGATCCTTACCACGGCCTACGCGGCCTCTGAACTGATGAAGCTGCGATAGTCCGAAGTGGTCAGCCCCCTCTATTAGCATGACGGTAGCAGTGGGTATATCAATGCCAACTTCCACCACTGAGGTTGAGACCAGGATATCAAGCTCACCGTCGCGGAAACGGCGCATTACTTGCTCTTTGTCGCCCGGATGCATTCGGCCGTGAAGCAGCCCCAGCTTCAGATCCGGGAACACCTGTGTGGATAGATACTCGTGTTCACTTGTGGCAGCTTTGGCTTCCAGGGCTTCTGACTCTTCGATTAAAGGGCAAATTATGAAAGCTTGCTTGCCGTTGCTGACTTGCTGGCGCAAAAACGCATAGGCTTTCTCCACATGCTGGGGCTCAAGGTATTCCGTTCTTATGATCTGTCGTCCGGGAGGCAATTCATCGATAACTGAGAGGTCAAGGTCTCCGTAGAGCGTCAACGCCAGTGTTCGAGGGATGGGGGTGGCTGTCATGACCAAAACGTGGGGATTGAATCCCTTCTGACGCAAAGCAGAGCGTTGCAGTACGCCGAAACGCTGTTGCTCGTCTATCACTGCCAACCCCAGCCGACGGAATTCCACCTCTTTCTGAATTAGGGCGTGGGTCCCGATAGCGATGTCGATCTCGCCTTGCTCAATCTTGTGGTGTAGATTCCTTTTTTCCTGGTCGCTAAGACTCCCAACGAGCAAAGCAATGGCAAGTGGCCGTGACAGAAACCCGTCATAGTGCCTGATATGGCTTGACTGTGCTGAGGTGGCCTGGTCGCCGTGCTTCTCGGGATGGTTATCCTGCGTGCTGGTTTTCGCCAGATAGCTGCAAATGTTGTGGAAATGCTGTTCGGCCAGTATTTCTGTAGGTGCCATGAATGCTCCTTGAAAGCCGTTGGCAACAGCTGTCAGCAGTGTCAAAGTGGCCACAACGGTCTTGCCACTGCCTACCTCGCCCTGCAGAAGGCGCGACATGGCCCGTGCCTGTCTGAGGTCAGCCAGGATATCCTCGAGCACTCGTTCTTGAGCCCTGGTCAGAGTGAACGGTAGACGGGCCAAGAATCCGTCAATGACTTCTCGACGTATGACGAACGCGTTGCCCGGCTGCCCCTCTTGCCAATCTCGTTTTCTGGCCAACACACCCAGTTGAAAGAGGAGCAACTCATCAAATGCCAGGCGTTCCCTGGCTTTCTGCGCCATCAACTGGTCGTCAGGATAGTGGGCTTGCCTTATTGCTTCGCGAAGCTCCAATAGGTCGCAGCGACGGGAAATCCCTTGCGGCAAGAAATCACTCAGTTGCCACAGCAGCTTGTCGGTGACTTGCTTCGTCCATTTCCTCACCTGTCTGGGATATAAGCCCTGGGTGAGGGGATAAATCGGGACCAGGCGACCGGTGTGGATCAATTCCTGGTCCGTGAGCAGTTCCCACTGGGGAGACTGAAAGACCTTTTTTCCCCGGAATTCGGCTACTGTGCCACTGAGCACTATTCGGGTGTTGGTGGGGAAGTTCCTGGCCAAATACGGCTGGTTGAACCAGACCGCTCTGACGGTTCCGCTTTCGTCAGCCACGGTTACCTCTGTGCCCGGGCGATTGCCGAAGGTCTTCACTCTGGACTCCCATACGCTGCCTATGATGGTCTGCTCCTTCTTGATAGTCTGCTCTGTATCTGCTTCAAGTTCGGCTATGGGACTCCTTTGGCTGTAGTCGATATATCGTCGCGGGGTGAAGTAGAGCAAGTCACTGATTGTCCTCACGCCCAGCCTTGCGAACCTGGCAGCGACCTTTCCTGTGATGCCTCTGATGACTGTTATGGGCGAATCCAGTGTCTCCTGCCCCTTGCCAGAGAATCTCTCTTGGTGGAGTGTCCTGCTCTCTTCGGGGTTGCTTGCTGGTGGCGCAAGTTCGACGGTCATGGTGACAGGGGAAGGCCTGCGATGACGGAGGGAGAGGGCTTGTTCTGTTGTCTTCTCGAGTTCATCCAGCCAGGAAAACAGCTTCGCTATCCATTTCTTGCGCTGATCAGTATCCCAGGAACCATAGTTGGATTCCGCCAGATTGAGCCGATCGAAAACAGCGCCAAGGCGCGGGCTGGATACTGCTTGCCTGATTTGCCCTGCCTGTCTGTGAAGGTACTTGTCGAGGCCGCCGATTACCGCTTTGTCGCTGTATCCCTTCGTGGCCTCCAACTCAAGGACTTTTCTCAGCGAGTCGATAATCATTTTGGGAGGTCATTGTCCGATTGCTGTGGAGCTACAGCCGCGGTCTGAGAGTCATTCCAGAGAGATAATATAATCATAGTGAGCTTGACCACCAAAGACTACCTCCACCTCGAGGCCGTACTTGGTGCGGATTTCGCGGCCCACACCCTCAGCCTCAGTGGCACGAGTTTCACTGCCATAGTAGATGGTGACCATTTCCGCCTTTGCGACATCCGCCTTTATGAGAGCCTCAAAGACCGCGACCAATATGTCGTTGTCAGTGGCTATGATATCCTCGTCATTCAGGATGGCGATGTATTGCCCTCGGCGTATTCTCAGGCCGTTGACCTGTGACCCACGCACCGCCCTGGTGACTTCCACTGTTCTTACCGTCCCTATGGCCTCTTCCATGCTTTGGGCATTATCCTCCATAGTGAGGTCGTAATTGAAAGCAAGGAGAGCGGCTATTCCTTGGGGGATGGTCCTGCTGGGAACCACACCCACCTTCTTTGAGGTCACGGACTGGACCTGATGCGCCGTGGCGATGATGTTTTTGTTGTTGGGCAACACGATGACTTCATCGGCGGGCGCCGATTCTACAGCGTGCAACAGCTGCCGAACGCTGGGGTTCATTGTCTGGCCCCCAGGGACAATAATTGTAGACCCAAGGCTGCTAAACACCTTGAAGATGCCCTCCCCGGAGGCGACCGTTACCACAGCCATATCGACCTTTGGCATTTTCTCTCTCTGCAACCTTATGAATTCCTCGTACTGGTCATCCATGTTCTTGATCTCTATGTGGTGCAAGGTGCCCAGGTGCGTAGCATCATCAAGGATTTCGCCCGGCTTAAAGGTGTGGATATGAACTCTGACCAAGGAGCCATTTCCCGTAACGATCACGGATTGGCCCTTTCTCTTGAACTTGTTTCTTATCTTTGCTACATCGAGTTTCGCTGCGGACAACACGAAGTTCGTGCAGTATCCGTACGGCACCTCCACCTCGGTGGCTATTTGAGTTAGGTTCGGGGCTAGGGGCATATCTGCAGCAACCAATTCTGGCTTTCGGTATCTTGTCTCTTTCGATTTCCCGCTAACGTAATAGAGAGCGCCCTCTAGCAACACGTACAGACCCTGCCCTCCTGCATCTACTACACCGGCTTCACGTAACACCGGTAATAGGTCAGGTGTTCGGGCCACCGAATCTTTGGCTGCCTGTGTTGCGACCTCCATCACGGATAGCAAGGTTCCTGAGTCGGTTCTGGCGTGTTCGTCCGCGGCCTTGGCTGCGTCTCTGAGCACCGTCAAGATGGTACCTTCTACAGGGTTGACGAGGGACTCGTAGGCTGCTTGTGAGCCTTCAAGAAGTGCGTCGGCGAACGCTCGGCCGTCGAAGGAACTCTTACCTTCCAATCCCTTCGCCAGACCATGGCAGAACTGAGACAGTATTACGCCGGAATTACCCCGAGCTCCCATTAGAGCGCCAGAGGCCATCGATTTTGCCACCAGCGACGCACTGCTGTCGGGGTTTTGCTTTACCTCTTCCAGGGCGGACCGCATGGTGAGTAGCATGTTGATCCCCGTGTCGCCATCAGGAACGGGAAACACATTTATCGCGTTAATGTCCGGCACAGCTTTCTCAAGCCATGCCGTGCCCAGGGAGAACATCTTCTTCAGGGTTCTGCCGTCGGCCATATTGGTTTTCGTCATTTCATCGTTTACGTGGTACGCTAACTATGATATCATTGGCATCATAAATTAAAATGGTGCTTTAGTAAAGTGAGGTACAGGATTTTCTGTGAAGTGTGATATCTGTGGCAAGACCCCTCAGTTTGGCAACAACGTCAGCCACTCCAAGAAACGTACCAAGCGGCGCTGGTTGCCGAATATCCACCGAGCTACAATTATGGTAGGCGGACAGAAACGAGAAGTCAACATTTGCACAAGGTGCCTTCGCACCTATAACAAGCCACCGCGCTAGCTTACGGTCTCTCTGAATGCCTGTAACGTCCGAATTATCCCTGACTGTGACTTGAATAGGCTGTTGCCGATTGCCAGAACGCCGGCGCCAGCCCGAACCACTCCAGCCGCATTGTCCAGGGTAATCCCACCGTCAACTTCAAGCTCAGCGGTCGGTTGTCTCTCGTCGAGCATGCTGCGAAGGCGAGCCACTTTGTCCAGCGTCTCGGGAATGAAGACCTGACCACCGAGGCCGGGGTTAACGCTCATCACGAGGACCAGATCAACGTGACGGATGATCTCTTCTAGTGAGCTCAATGGTGTGGCTGGGTTCACGGCGACCCCGGCTCTTGCCCCCAGTTGCTTTATGGACTGTATAGTCCGATGGATGTGGGGACAGGCCTCCACGTGGACGGTAACAAGGGTGGCGCCAGAAGAAACGAACTCCGGGATGTAGCATTCTGGATTCTCTATCATCAGGTGAACGTCCAGATCCAGGTCTGTCCAGGAGCGAACGGCAGCCACCACCAGGGCACCAACGGTGATATTGGGGACGAAATGGCCATCCATTACGTCGATGTGGATGTAATCGGCTCCTCCGCTCGTAGCTTCGGCAACTTGCTCACCAAGGCGAGCAAAGTCAGCGGAGAGAACAGACGGCGCTAGCTTAATGTGGCTGCTCACGGCGTTCGCTCAACAAGCTGTCTTGCTCTGGCCAAGGCTATCTGCACCTGTTGGAGCGAAGTGCCACCAGGGATGTTTCTGGCAGCTATGGATGACTCCAGGGTGATATC
>JADFUZ010000119.1 GCA_015222295.1 Chloroflexota bacterium
ACTCCAACGTTTCTGTGGAAAGGGCGCATAGCTTGTTGCAGCAGCAGATCCCGTGGACAAAGGTGCATCAATTCCATCTCGGTATGATAGAGCACGGCAGGCGCGTATGCCACGCGCGGCGGCCCCTCTGTAACGAGTGTGTGTTGAAAGCTCGGTGCCCCAGTTCGCCCGCTGAAAATGTGAACACGCTCTAGTGGTTTGGTTTTCCTACACCTCTCTCCCACTGCTCTAGTATGAATTCAGCCGCCAGCCGACTTGCTCTGGCTGCCACTTTGGCGCACTCCAGATAGCCTTCTGCCTTGGTAAACTCCTCGTACTCCTCGGGGTCGGCCATGTTGTAGTAGCGCCCCAGTTTCTCCATCTGGATATCACGACATGTGGTGTGGCCGATGTCTTGCTTGAATTTCCGGTAGAACCTGAATCCGGCTACCAGCGAATCGAGAAACGCCTCTCGATTCTCCATGTCTTCATCGGCTGTTGCCAAGCCCACTGCCAGTAATCCGCCCAGAAGCGCTCCACATGTGTCGCCGGTCATCGCGATTCCCCCGGCCAGAGGCACGGCTGCTCTCAGGGCTGAGCCGTCTCCCAGTTCAAGGTATTCCTGGAGCGGAAGCAATGTACAGCGAGAACAGCCATGAAACTTCCTCTCGTATTCATAGGCCGCCTTCTCAATCTTATCCAGGAGTACCGTTCTTGATAGCTCTCTGGGCACAGTTGACCTCCTTCTTGCTTGCTGTGTTGCGCCAGCTTATGTCGAAGATGGCGGAGTTGTCAACATGGCTTTGTATGGCGAATGGTATAATGGTTGTCGTGAGCATGGCACAGATACTGAGGAGCAAGAACCTGGCTACCAAGTTCCAGATATTGCTGGAAGTGGCTGCAAATCAGCCGAATGTGCAGCAGAAGGATATTGCCAGGAAACTGGGCATCACTTCTCAGGCGGTTTCAGAATATTCCAAGGAACTGATAAAGGATGGTTGGCTTAGTTCGCAAGGGCGTTCGAGGTATAGAGTCACCCGGGAAGGGGTTGACTGGATTCTGAGAATGACCAGGGAGCTTCAGAGTTATTCTTCGTTTGCTAGCAAGGTGGTGAGCGATATTTCGACCTCGACTGCCATTGCCGAAGGGGACTTGTCTGGAGGTCAAGCAGTGTCGCTCTACATGAAGGGAGGCTTGCTGTATGCCTCCGCAGATGCAGGGGGCAAAGGCGCCAGGGGGAAAACCATGCTGGCGGCAAGGCATGGAGAGGATGTTGGTATCTGTGATGTCGAAGGGGTCATTGATCTCGAGTCAGGGACAATAACGGTGGGCAGGGTGCCCAGCGTGCAGCGGGGCGGCTCAAGAAATACTGATTCGGCTCGACTGACAGAAGAGGTGAATAGAGCCAAGCTCGTTGGGGT
This sequence comes from Chloroflexota bacterium, assembly GCA_015222295.1. GTDB lineage: Bacteria > Chloroflexota > Dehalococcoidia > GIF9 > AB-539-J10 > JADFUZ01. Next base: position 1,401 of record JADFUZ010000119.1, read on the forward strand.
GATGGGTGTTGAAGCCTTGGTGGCTGTGACTCGGATAGGGCTCCAGCCCGATCACGTGTATGGGGTCAAAGAGGCAAGCATTGAAGCAGCCTACTGTGGGCTACCCGTTCTGGTAGTTTGTGCTGAAGAAGAGGTGCCGGCGCTGGAGAGGAGCTTAGGGGAGGAGCATCTGACCTATAGGATTGTCGACCTGGAGAAGGGAGCAAATTCAGCTACGACTAGATAGCTGGGCGCGTGTTCAACCGAGAGACGATGATTTCCTAGTCTGTATTCTCTGCTGCTACTGGACAATCTCGTGACAGTGAGTCACGCGGGCAATGCGTTGTATACGGGATTCCTCATAAGCTCGATTCGCAAATACTGTATATGGGCGACCTCCCGTCCGTCATTCAAAATATAGTATCCCTAGCAGACCAAGACCAAACTAGAGCACTCTGTGCCCGGTTATTTCAAGGGTAGGGCATGGCATGTCCGGAAATGCTGCTACTGCAATAGGAGAGCCCGTCGCGTAGAGCAGGGACGTCCCGCATCGCCCCCTTTCGCCTCAACTCCCTTCCGACAGGAGGAGGAATCAAGGCTCCAGCGTGTAGCAATCGTTTTATCATACAGAAACTTTGATGTCCTGCGTCGCCTCTCGTCTGCTTGTTGCCTAGTCAAGTGGATTTGTATAGAATAAGACTGACTTGTGCAAGCTGGGGAAGGCGCTAGGAGAGACTACGAATGAGCAAGCATAGGCGCATTCTCGGCAATGGGGTCGGGGGTTTCGTGGTGCTTGTGGTAGTGGGTTTTGTCTTGGTGGGCTGTAGCCCGAGCGAGCCCACGTCTGCTGGAGCCTTCGTCGATGATCTAGGAAGGCCAGTCAGTATCGAAGAAGTTCCCCAGACCATTGTCTCCCTGGCTCCTTCCAATACTGAGATACTGTTCGCCCTGGGGTTGGGGGACAAGGTGGTGGGGGTGACGAAGCATTGCGATTACCCCCAAGAAGCCAGTGAAAAGCAGAAAATCGGGGGATACTCCACGCCGGATCTAGAGAAGATAGTCGCTCTCCAGCCAGATCTAATACTGGCCAGTAGCATACACGAGAAAGAGGTTATTCCTAGCTTGGAGGAAATGGGGTTCACTGTGTTTGCGTTGGAGCCCGGGAATCTGGCTGGGATAATGAAGGGAATGAGGGTGATAGGGGTGATAACGGGGAGAGAGGAAAAGGCGGATGAAGCCATAGCGGGAATGGAAGGCAGGGTCAGTGCAATAACGGATGAAACAGAAAACCTGGAGACAGTGCCGGGGGTGTTATACATTACGTGGCACGACCCGTTATGGAGCGTGGGGTCGGGAAATATCATTCATGAGTTGATTGACAAGGCGGGAGGAATGAATATCTTCCAGGATATCACGGGGCATAAGGTTGTCAGCCTGGAAGCAGTGATCCTGCGCAACCCTGACGTAATCATTGCCTGCAGTGGCCATGGCGAGGCTAAAGACAAACCGTTTCAGTGGGTCAGGGAAGAGTCGAGGCTTGGTGTTATAGAGGCCAGGAAGAACAGCAGAATATATGAGGTCGACGCGGACCTGGTCAATCGTGCCGGGCCAAGAGCGGTTGACGCTCTGGAATGGTTTGCCTATTTCATTCACCCGGAGCTTTTCGATAGGCCGTGAGGGAGTCAGCTCAATGAAGGTGTTCTCTTCATGGAGTGGAGGAAAAGAATCCGCGCTGGCGAGCCATATGGCAATCTGTCAAGGGCACCGGGTTTGGCGTCTGGTCAGCTTCGTTTCCGAAGACGGAAAGAGATCCAGGGGGCACGGCGTTTCAGCTCAAATCCTCGATCTGCAGGCGAAGGCTCTGGGAATTCCTCTAGTTCGTGTGAGGACTTCTTGGGGCGATTACGAGGAGAACTTCAAGAAAGTGGCGAGGGAACTCAAGGAGGAAGGGGTGAGGGGAGGAGTGTTCGGGGATATCGACTTGGAGGAGCACAGGGAGTGGATAGAGAGAGTCTGTGGCGAACTGGGCATGAAAGCAATATTGCCGCTCTGGGGCCTCGACTCGAGGACTGTGCTGGAGACATTCCTGGCTCTTGGCTTCAGAGCAAGGGTTGTGGCCACGAGATTGGATGAACGCCTCCTGGGGAAAGACATTGACGAGGACTTCCTTGCTGAGATTCAACGGTTTGAGTGCCATCTTTGTGGGGAAGCTGGTGAATATCATACGCTCGTAACGGATGGGCCAATTTTTCGGCGGCCTCTTGAGGTGGCCCCGGCGAAGAAAGAGAGGAGAGATGGGGTGTGGTTCCTGGATCTTGTTCCGCAGCCTGAGGAATAACGGGCGGCCAATGGCTGGCAAACTAGGAGGCTAGATGAGAACGAAAGGGCTTGTTCAAGTATATACTGGTGACGGTAAAGGTAAGAGTACTGCCGCGATTGGTCAGGCCGTTCGAGCGGCGGGTCACGGCCTCAAGGTCGGTGTGGTGTGCTTTTTCAAGGACCCCCAGGTATTCGGAGATGGGGAATTCGAGCCCCTGCGGAGGCTAGGAATAGACGTTTTCTTCTTTGCCCGAAAGCATCCCCATTTCCATAAGGACCTGAGTGGTGAGGAGGTAAGGCAGGAATGCCTGAAGGGCATGAAGTTCGTAGAGGGGCTTTTTGCTGACGGAACCTGGGATATGTTGGTTCTGGATGAGTTGAATATCGGGTTACGCGATGGATTCCTTGACGAGGCAGAAGTTCTCGAGCTCTTGCGGCGAAAGCCAGAAGGTCTGGAAGTCGTGCTCACCGGGCGTGGGGTGACGGATGGGGTCAAAGAGAGGGCAGACCTAGTTAGTGAAGTGAAGAAGGTGAAGCACCCCTACGACAGGGGAGTGTCAGAAAGGGAGGGGATTGAGTACTAGCGAATCCACGATGCCCGGTTTCCCCGGTTGGAGGAGTAGGTTCCGTG
>JADFUZ010000120.1 GCA_015222295.1 Chloroflexota bacterium
CTTCTCTATACCGTGAGTTCTTATGAAGTGCAGATTAGGCATGGCTTTGCCGTAGGTCACGAAAGAGTCATACACATCCTGGCTGTCTGCCATCAGGGGGTCGAATCTGGAACACGGAAAGTCATCACATTGCGCACATACTTCGAGGTGCTTCTTCTTCACGCAGCAAGTAATGAACGGGCACGAAGGATGTTTGCTGAAGAAGTCAGGGCCACAACAGCCGGGACACCTGGAGCCGCCGACCGTGTAGTATCTCGGGCATAGTCCACAATCGAGGCCGCAGCATCCCAGAGTGGGATAGGCCTTAATGGGATGTCCGTTCATTGAATTCACGTTGGGAGGGGGCTTCTGAACTTACTTCATCTACCGTCGGCTTGTCAACCGCTGGCAGTTGGAACAGAAGTAGGTGCCCCGGTTTCTTACCGAAATCCGCTTGATGGCTGTGCCACAAGCGGGGCAGGGCTCGCCATACCTGTGAGCAACCTTGAAATGGAACTGGGCTGAGCCCAACTGCCCTTCAGGGCGGACATAGGTACCAACGCTGGCGCCCCTGCCGCTTATCGCTGACCGGAGCACACTGCCAATATGATGACATAAAGTCGCCACTTCTTCGGGTGATAAGGCGTCTGCTTTCTTCAGGGGGTGGATTCGAGCGGCGAAGAGAGCTTCATCGGCGTACATGTTGCCTATCCCGGCGATGATACTCTGGTCGAGAAGGGTGGCTTTTATCGGGATGCGGTGTTTCTCCAATAGCCCTGCCAGAACGTCAGGGGTGAAGCTCTCAGCCAGTGGCTCAGGTCCCAGTCTGGCAATCACGGTGCTGGCATCTTTCACCAGCCATACCAGCCCGAGCCGGCGCTGGTCGTTGAAGACAAGGTCAGTCCTGTTGGAAAGGCGGAAGACTGCCCTGGCATAGCGGCTGGTCACCCTGGCATTCAGCAGCAGGGTGCCGGTCATTCGGAGATGCATGATGACAGACCGGCCCCCGGACAGATTGAAGATGAGGTACTTTCCCCGGCGCTCGATGCTCTGTATCGTCTGCCCAACCAGCCCCTGGCCGAGTTCTTCGACTGAGGTCCCGCATACCAGTTTGGGGTCACATATCGTGACCTGGGTGAAGCGCTGTCCGACTACCAGCGGTGAGAGCTCGTTCTTGATTGTCTCTACTTCGGGCAACTCAGGCATCGCGAGGCTAGTGTAAGGCATAGTCCCTACAGTTTCAATTTGAACCGTAGTATAATTTCCCGATTCTCGACGGTCGCCAGCTAACGGAGGTCGCGCATGTACAGGATCTTGGCCAAGGAAGATCTCAGCCCGGATATTCATCTGTTCAAGGTTGATGCGCCCGGGGTAGCCGGGAAGGCCCGGGCGGGGCAATTTGTTATTGTCCGGGGTGACGAGAGGGGGGAACGCATCCCACTGACCATTGCCGATTGGGATAGGGATGAGGGAAGCGTGACGGTTGTGTTCATGGAGGTGGGCACTACTACCAGAAAGCTGAATTGCCTCAGTGCTGGTGGGAGTCTGCTTGACTTCGTCGGCCCGCTGGGTCAGCCGACGGAGATCGAGAAATTCGGCACCGTTGTCTGTGTTGCTGGAGGGTTCGCTATTGCCACCATAGTGCCTATTGCTCGAGCCATGAAACGGGCGGGAAATGAAGTCATCTCAATTATGGGATTTCGCACCAGGACCCTTGTTTTCTGGGAGGACAAGCTGCGCAGCGTGAGTGATGACCTTGTCGTGACCACTGACGATGGCTCGTATGGCCGCAAGGGACTGGTCACGGAGCCATTGAAGGAGCTCTTGCAGAGCACCAAGGTTGGCCGGGTTATGGCTATCGGTCCAACGGTGATGATGAAATTCTGCTCCCTCACCACCAAGCCCTTTGGAGTCAAGACCATCGTGAGTCTTAACCCGATAATGGTTGACGGTACGGGCATGTGCGGTTGTTGCCGTGTCTCCGTGGGCAATGAGACCAGGTTTGCCTGTGTTGACGGCCCGGATTTTGACGGGCACCAGGTTGACTGGGACCTGCTGATGATCCGCCAGCGTGCCTATCTGGATGAAGAGAAGGAATCGTTGAGTATCTGGGAGGAGGGATGCAAGGAAGGTACGCACCGTGGCTAAGAAAGTGAATCTGAATCGAGTGCCCATGCCCAAGCAGGAGCCTGAGGCAAGGGCAAAGAGTTTCAGTGAAGTAGCTTTAGGATACACCGAAGAGCAAGCAATCGAGGAAGCCAGTCGCTGCCTGCAATGTCCCAAGCCTACCTGTAAGGAAGGCTGTCCGGTCAATGTGGATATTCCTGAGTTCGTCGGAGCGGTGGCTGGCCGCGACATGCCTGAGGCCGTAAGGATACTGAAGAGCAAGAACAGCCTCCCAGGCATTTGTGGACGTGTTTGCCCGCAAGAAGTACAGTGCGAGGAAACGTGTGCCCTGGCCAAGAAGGGTGCTCCGGTAGCTATCGGTCGTCTGGAGAGGTACGTGGCTGACTGGGAGCGAGGTCACCCTGAAGTCACCGGAAAGCAGAAAGAAGCGCGCGCGTCCAAGAACGGGAAGGTGGCTGTAGTGGGTTCGGGGCCAGCGGGATTGACCTGTGCTGCTGATCTGGCCAGGCTGGGCTATGAGGTTACTATTCTCGAGGCCCTTCATGTTCCCGGTGGCGTGCTGACGTACGGCATTCCTGAGTTCAGACTGCCCAAGCAGATTGTGCAGGATGAAGTTGATTATGTGCGATGGCTGGGCGTGGAAATCAAGCTCAACCAGGTTATTGGCAAGATTGCTACTGCCGATGAGCTTCTGGCTGACGGCTACGATGCCGTTTTTCTGGCGCCTGGAGCCGGGGCGCCCATGTTCCTGAACATCCCCGGCGAGAACCTGACCAACGTCTATTCCGCCAATGAATTCCTTACCCGGACAAACTTGATGAAGGCTTATCTCTTTCCGGAATACGATACGCCGGTAAAGGTGGGTAGAAGGGTAGCGGTGTTTGGCGGAGGGAATGTAGCCATGGATGCTTCCCGATGTGCCCTCAGGCTCGGGGCTGGGGAAGTAGATATCATCTACCGCCGTTCCAAGGTCGAGATGCCGGCCAGGTTTGAGGAAAGAGAGAATGCTGAAGAAGAAGGGGTCATTTTCAAGCTGTTGACCAACCCCAAATGCTTCATGGGTGATGAACAGGGCCGAGTTAGAGCGGTGGAATGCTATGAAATGGAGCTTGGCGAGCCCGACGAAAGCGGCAGGCGAAGACCGATCCAGAAACCGGGCACGGAACACATTATTGACATTGACACAGCGATCGTCGCCCTGGGAACGAAACCCAACCCCATTATTCCCTCAACAACACCGGGACTGGACCTCACCAGGTGGGGTACCATAAAGACTGATGAAGCAACGGGCAGGACCAGCAAGGATAGAATCTGGTGTGGTGGTGACATGGCTACCGGGGCAGCCACGGTTATCAGCGCGATGGGCGCAGGTAAGCGGGCCGCAGCGGATATTGCTGCTCACCTCAAGGGGAAATCCTAGAGTAAGGCCCTGAGAATCTTCAAATGCTCGGGAAATCCGAAGGACTAATTCCCAGCATTCGGTTCTTGGCCCTTCCTACTCACCGGATCACGCCATTTGGCCCCAGTTCCGGCCCATTTTGATATCGATTTTCAAAGGGACACAGAGTGCTATCGCCTGGGTCATGAGTTCGGCGACCAGTGACTTAATCTCGTCAACTTCCTCTGTGGGGACCTCAAATAAGAGTTCATCATGAATCTGCAGGAGCATCTTGCTCTTGAGCTTCCGTCTTCTCATCTCTCGGTGGATCCTGATCATGGCGATCTTGATAATGTCGGCGGAGCTGCCCTGCACCGGAGCATTTATTGCCATTCTCTCAGCGGCTTCCCGGATTTGTCGGTTGGGCGAGTTGATTTCGGGTATGGACCTTCGCCGCCCCGTCACCGTTTGCACATAGCCCAACTTTCTGGCCTGTGTCTTCGTGGTCTCAATGTATTCCCTTACCTTGGGGTATCTCTCAAAGTAAAGCGCGATGAACTGGGCGGCCTCCTCTCTACTGAATTCGGTGGCCTGCTCCAACCCGTAATCGCTCATGCCGTAGATCACGCCGAAGTTCACCGTCTTGGCAGTCCGCCGCATCTCTGGGGTAACCTCGTGACTCGGTACGCCGAAGACTCGGCTTGCAGTCATGGAATGAATATCTTCATCATGGGTGAACGCGGCGATCAGCTCAGGATCCTGGGACAAATGCGCCAGCGCCCTGAGATCAATCTGGGAGTAGTCGGCACTCAAGAGAAAACAGCCTGCTGGGGCTACGATGGCTTGTCTTATTCTTCTTCCCAGTCCGCTTCTGACGGGTATGTTCTGCAGGTTTGGCTCGCTGGAGGAGAGGCGTCCTGTGGTCGTGCCTGTCTGGTTAAAGGTAGTATGGACTCTTCCTGTCCTGGGGTTAATGAGTGCTGGAAGAGCGTCGATATAGGTTGACTTGAGTTTACCGAGCTGGCGATACTGCAGCACTAGCTCAATTGCGGGGTGGAGGCCGGTCAGGCCTTCAAGCACCGAAGCTTCCGTTGAATAGCCGCTTTTCGTCTTGCGGGAGATGGGCAGCCTCAACTCCTCGAAGAGCACCTTGCCCAGCTGCTGGGGCGAGTTGATATTGAATTTGTGCCCGACGCTATCGTAGATCTCTGTGTCCAGTCTCAGCATCTCCTGGCCCAACTCACGGGACATTTCCCGGAGCAAGTTGGTGTCCAGAGCAACGCCGTTCCTCTCCATAGCTAGCAGCACCGGGACCAGCGGCATCTCCACTTCGCTGAAAAGCTGCCAGAGTCCTTGCTGAACCAGTCCCTCCTTCAAGCTGTCTCTCAAGCTCCAGGCAGCATCGGCATTGAAACAGGCAGAGTCAGCAGCTTGTTGGACTGTTAGCGTGGCTGGCGGCCCCCCTTTTCTCCCTGGGGCCATTGATTGGCCGACAGGAGTCAGCTCCGTCCCGAGTCTATTGAAGACGAGTGCTTCGAACGTCAGCCCCTTTTCCCCCAGGAGGTGAGCAGCAATCGTC
>JADFUZ010000121.1 GCA_015222295.1 Chloroflexota bacterium
CAAAAAGGTAGCTCGTGCAGGTGATCGCAAAGATGAGGCCAAAGCCGGGGCCTTGCTGGAGCTGGCCGCTCGTCCAGTTGCCCACTGCCCAACCGCCGCTCCAGCTCATCGAGAGGAACCCGTTGGCTGCTGCGCGGCGGTTCTCCTCGACCTGCTCCATGGCAAAGGCCGAATACAAGGGACCTCCCATGTTCATCAGACCCGCGCGGACGAGATGGCCGACCACCGCCGGGGTGAAGAGGGGGGAGTAGCCCAAGAGCAGCAGGAAGGGGATCGAGACGAGCTGGGTAAAGACGACTGCGCGGATCTTGCCCAGCCGCTCGGCCAGCAGCGGTCCGGCGAGGGTCGCCAGCCCTATAGCGATTGACTGTCCGGCAAAGATCGTCCCTAAAAGGGTATCGGGGATGGCGAACTTTTGCTTGAAAAAGACGTTGAGGAAGGGCATCAAGACTCCGGCCCCGAAAGAGAGAATCAGTTGCGGCAGGAGTAGTTTGGTGAGCAACGTGGGTCGCTGGAAGGCTGATTTTAATCGCAACTGCTCTCTTGCCCCACCGTCTTGTGCCCGGACTGCGAGCAGCGGTAGGCAGGCGATAAAGATCAGCCCGGTGCAGGTCAGCATCGTCGCCCGATAGGCCACGGGTCCCTCCGCCTCCACCCCCAACAAGCTGGCAAAGAGGACAGGGAGGCTACCTCCAATGAGGTAGCCAAAGAAGCCGGAGAAAGTGTTCACCGCAAACTGGATGCTAAAGAGGTGCGTTCGCTCCTCCTCGCTGCTGTTTGCGGCCATGAACGGGGCGTTGATGACCCAGACGAGCGAGTTCCCCAGGCCGCCGAGAACGCCAAAGAGGATCAATCCTGCCGGCTCGTAAAAATTGACGATCCCCAGGATCGAGACGAGCATCAGGCCCAGACCGAGCAGCAACGCTCGCTTGTAGCCGATCCGGTCGCCCAAAAGTCCGGCGGGGATGGCGACGACGGTCCCGACGATCGCGGGGAGCGCCACGAGAAGCCCCAGAAAGTCCGGCTCGTATCCCAGGGAGAGGATGTAGAGGTTGAAAAAGAGAAAGTAAAGCGAGAAATTGAGCCCGCCAAAAAAGGAGAAGAGGAGATAGAGCCGCGTGTTCCGGCTGAATCCCTGTAACCGCCGATAGTAGTTTCGCATAGACTGCATAGCACCAATCATAGGTCCAATTGGCAGTATGGCTTCACGCGCAAGATTCTGTTGTGAAATCCGTAAGACATGATCGCCTCCTCACTTTCCTGTGACCGCTGATTTGCGGCGCAACTTTCAGTTCGGCGCCGCTCAACTCGGTCAAGTGCAGCGCGATGTTGCGCGCCGTCCTATCAACAGCGCCCTGTCAGCTTATCCCCTGAAGAAAATAAGCTTCAATACCCTTCCGAAATCCTGACAGTGTGGGAAAAAAGCCCTGGTCTCTCTCATGTAGCGTCTATGCACGTCTCCAAATCTTTCAATCAGTTCGTCATCTTCAAGTTTCATCTCCAGCAGGATGGGAATGAGATAGATTAGAGCAGTCAGGATAGCCAACGTGCTATTCCTGACAAACCCAAAGCCGATCGCTATGCAAATCACGCCTGCACTCAATGGATGCCTAAGATAGGCATAAACCTCTTTATCTACCCGTATTCCATCTTCAGGGAAAACAAGATAAATACCAAAGGCATGACCCAGTGAAAATCCACTGCCTGTCATTGCCGATCCTCTGAACAGCAAGCCGAACACAATAAAAAACAAGCCTAACGGAATCGCAGCCCATATTGGCAATAATCGCCGTCCATTCACCATAATCGGGTGGATCATCAAGACAAAGAACGGCGCAATGACAAAGGCCAAATAGAACGGCGCAGTCCAGTTGGGTAACCGATGAGTTAGCTTACACTGATCACGCAGTCTGTAGATCGTACGGCGCATTACATAGTAGCTGATAATACACGCCAAAATGGATAGGGCCATTTGGCTCATTGCAGCACCATAGGGATGCATTCGATCGACCCACCAGAACATGAAGAGATAGCCAGAAAATGGCAAAACAAAGCTAGCCAGCAGCATTGCTTTGCCCCAGCCTTCTCTGAGCCAGGGTATTCTCTCTTCCATGAAGTCAATGCTTGATGTTTCGCTCATTTTCCAAACCTGCTTTCTCTGCTCCTGTTCTACGTCCCGGGAGACGCCCAACGGTTGCGTGAGCAGCCTGCCGTGTTTTGCTCCTGACGCTGCGCAAACCAGAGCCAATCTTAACAAAATGCGCCGCGTACCCTCGGGCGAAGCCCGGTCAAGTGGAAGCGGGTTTAGGCGGCATCTGCCTTCCAATTCACCGAAACAGAATATGTTCTGGTGTGAGAATGTCATCAATTTCCGTCATCTGTTCGGCTGATAACAAACCTTTCTCCAATACACCTACGTTCTCTTGCACCTGTGCTAGTGTTTTGAATCCCGGGATTGGCACTACGGCACTATCCAGTGTCAATAGCCACGCCAACGCGGCTTGTGGCAGCGTATGTCCGCGCTGTGTTAGGAGTGCACGGATTTTATCTAGCAATTGCAGTTGTCTCCCTTCCTGGCCGTCTTGGCAATTCCAATCGTTACGAAAATCATCATCAGGCATGATTGTGCTGTGTGTGTACTTGCCAGTCAACAACCCCATACCTAGCGGTCCCCGCGCAATCGTCGTGACACCGGCTGTTCGACAAATATCAAACACTGCTTGGGTACGTACCATAATGTTAAAATGGTGTTGAATAGCCACGCAATGTTCCCCACCAACAAACGCCTGAACTCGTTCAGGATTGTTGGTGCTCCAACCATAACTACGAATCTTCCCCTGTTCAACAAACGTCTCAAGTAAATCACGCACTCGCAACGCTTCGTCTACATCCAAGTCGTAGATATGCAAGTGATACAAGTCAATATAGTCTGTGCCAAGGTTGTGTAGACTGGTTTCCAGCATATGTTCGATTGCAACTCGGCTGGCATCCGGACCCAGTATAATGCGCGTCCCAGGTTTGCAGACGTAGCCAAACTTGGTTGCAATCACAACCTGATCACGTCGGCCAGCAATGGCTCGGCCGACGAGTCGTTCTGCATGACCACAGCCATAATTGTTCGATGTGTCGAAAAAATTCACCCCGGCATCAATCGCCCATTGCATGCTGAGCACAGCCTCATCATCATCGATACTCCCCCAACTATGTCCTGAACCATCTTCATTGGCCATCACCCCACCAATAGCCCATGTGCCCAGTCCAATGGCACTCACTTCGATGTCACTTTGTCCTAACTTACGTTTTGGTAACACAGTCGCC
>JADFUZ010000122.1 GCA_015222295.1 Chloroflexota bacterium
CCTCCCACCGCTTCCGTGATGAGGTCGTTCCCCAGACGCTGGAAGCCAAAGTCCTCTCCGACGCCGACAAACTGGACGCCATTGGAGCCATCGGCATCGCCCGCGCCTACGCCCTGGCCGGCAGACGAGGCCAGCGACTCTGGGCAGAGCCCCCCGCCGGCTCACTCGCCGAGTCACGGTCCACCGATTACACCCCGGTCCACGAGTTCACCTTCAAGCTCTCCTGGCTCAAGGACGCACTCTTCACCGCCACCGCCCGCCAGATAGCCGAGGAGCGCCATCGCTACCTGGTCGAGTTCTTCGCCCGCCTGGAGGAGGAAGTACAAGGAAAACGATGAGCCATAGAACGAGGATTCGGACCTCGTTGTATCCCCATGAATTCGATTGAAACCGCTTGAAAATTTTAAGGTTTGTCAGGGAAATTTTAAGGTTTCCCCCCGTTTTTTGCTTGCTTGCCTAAACGAAAGCCTGTATAATATTGCCATGGTGCAACTCCTGGCGTGGGGACGCAGGAGCCTAATTGAAGAAGGCGAGGTCATTCCTTGAGCCTCCGGAGGCCTCGCCTTCTCCCCTTACTTCAAATACGATTCACGCCCTGGAAAGAAGGCCACGCTGTTCTAAGTCCAGGCAATATAGGTTTATCTATCAATTAGGAGATTGGCGAGATGGAGGAGTTAGACAAAATGCTAGACGACAGGATGACTCTACTCAATGCCAAAGAGGCAGCTCACTACCTGCGGGTGAGTCTGTTCACTTTAAGCAGGATAGAGAGGGAGGGAGGGCTAGTTCCCTTCCGCACACCTGGGGGCCATCGCAGATATAGCATGAGGATGTTGCACGACTACCTCGAAAACAGCCGCAATTCCTGGAGCCATAAGATCAATGCCGCGCAGCGCCAGCAAAGGGTGGCTAATCCCAAAGATATCGAGAGATCGCAGTTGAAGCTAGCTCAAGCCTAAGCCCCCTCCAACCAAAAGATGCAATCGCACTAGAGCATAATCTTTCTTTATGATATGGAAATACTGAGCATAGCCGAGGTCTCTTGACCTCGGCTCTTTTCTTAAAAATGGATAATTTCAGCCTTCTGTGATATAATTGGTGTGAGCGGTTACGTGGGGGGCAGGAAACCAGGTTTTTCGTCGCTTGCGGGGTGCCAAAAACCTGGTCTCTGAGGCGATCTAGGGGAGGAGCTATGCTGAGGCGAGGCAAAGCCCGGAGTTCGAGCACAGACTACGATAAAGAGCGGGAACACATGGTCGAGAGCCAGTTGATGCGCCGTGGCATCAAGGACAGGCGAGTGCTGGATGCCATGCGCCAGGTGCCTCGCCACCTATTTATCCCCAAGGACATGCGCGACCTGGCCTACTGCGACGGGCCCCTGCCCATCGGACAAGGGCAGACTATCTCCCAACCCTACATCGTGGCCCTGATGACTGAGCTCCTGGAGCTCACAGGGCAAGAAAAGGTGCTGGAACTCGGCACGGGCTCCGGCTACCAGGCAGCCATCCTGAGTCGCCTGGTCTCTCAAGTGTACAGCGTGGAGCGCCACGCCACGCTGGCTGAGCAAGCCGAGAAGGTCTTCACTCAACTGGGCTACGACAACATCGTGATCAGCGTGGGCGATGGCACCCTGGGCTGGCCGGAACACTCCCCCTACGAGGCCATTATCGTCACTGCCGCCGCACCAGATGTTCCGCAGCCGTTAATGGAGCAGCTAGCCGATGGGGGCCGTTTGGTGGCCCCGGTGGGAAGCCGGTGGTCCCAGGTACTGGCCAAGGTCAAGCGTCAAGGTGAAACACTGACCAAGGAACATCTAACCGCCGTGGCCTTCGTGCCGCTAGTGGGGAAATACGGGTGGTAAAAGTAGATGATCTTCGCGCAAAATTTATGTAAAAATACTTGACATATCACCATTATTGTGCTATAATATATACATGCCCTGATAATAAATGCGACTGAGACCCATCTTGAAGCCGATTAATCACTGGGGACCTGTAGGTCGCATTTTTTGTGTGTGTGGCTCTCAAGCCCTGCCGGAAAAGTGTGAACAAGATGATGAAGTTCAACCTGGCCAGCCTGTTGGAAGAGCCTGTCGGCTCTAAAATGAGCTTCGGCATAGACGAGGCCCAACAGGAGCTGGCAGAAGATGTACGGGTAGATTTCGTGCGGGGGACTGTTGAATTCACACGCACCAACAGAGGCATCTTCGCCGAAGGACAGTTGCACAGCCAGGTACAACTGGAATGTGCCCGCTGCCTGGAGACCTTTTCCCAGCCGCTTGATCTCCATCTGGAGGCCCAATTCGGCTCGCCCCCCATAAAACCCCAAGGGGAAGCGATATTCCCTATCGGAGTGAAGGGCATCCTGGACCTCACCGAGGCCCTGCGAGAATATATCCTGCTGAATCTGCCCATGCGGCCACTTTGTAAACCCGACTGTCGCGGGCTATGCGTCGAGTGCGGGCAGAATCTGAGCGAGGGGCCTTGCAACTGCACGCGAGAAACCATTGATCCCCGACTGGCAAGGCTTAAGGACCTGCTATAGAACGGAGATTGGAAAAGTGAACATATACCCAGAGAGAGAAATAGACAGAGTAGCAGAGCTTCTGGAAAGAGCTGAAATGCAGGGGTACCTCATCCTCGATGATATACTGGAGGCCTTTCCTGAGGCAGAGGAGAATCTGGAACAACTGGAGGACGTCTTTATTTACTTTCAGGACGCAGACATTGAGATCTGCGAGGACACGAGAGGAGAAGCTACTGGTAAAGAGGAGGTAAAAGAGAGAAAAAGAAACGAGAAGGAAGAAGAGCAGGAAGAAACAGATGCTCTTGACCTGAGCAACATCCCCAGTGATGACTCCATTGGCCTGTATCTAAAAGAGATGGCCCGCGTGCCCCTTCTGACCACTAAGGAGGAAGTGAAGCTGGCCAAGCTTTTTGAAAAAGGCCAGGCAGCCCAGCACCGCCTGGGCAAGAACGGCCACGATCCGGAAGAGCAGAGAAGGTTGGAGCGAGCTATTGACGAAGGCAGGGCAGCGCGAGAGCACCTCATTAAGGCCAACACCCGCCTGGTGGTCAGCATCGCCAAGAAATACATGGGGCGGGGGGTGCCCTTCCTCGATTTGATCCAGGAAGGCAACCTGGGGTTGATGAAAGCCGTCGAGAAGTTCGACCATACGCGAGGCTACAGATTCAGCACCTATGCGACCTGGTGGATTCGCCAAACCATCACCCGGGCCATCGCTGACCAGGGGCGCACCATCCGTGTCCCTGTTCACATGAGTGACCGCATCAGGCGGCTCTACAAGACAGCGAGACGCCTCGAGCAGGAGCGGGGGCGTAAGCCTACCCCCGAGGAGATAGCCGAGGAACTGAGGCTGGAACCACGTAAGGTACGCTGGATGCTCAAAGTATCATGGCGTCCCCTTTCTTTAGAGAGACCAGTGGGCGAGGAGGATGACAGCGAACTGGGAAGCTTCATCGAAGACGACAATACTCCCCCCCCCACCCAGACCGCCTACGAGCACTTGCTAAAGGAGAAGATGGAGGAGGTGCTGACCACCCTCACTCCCCGTGAGGCCCGCATTTTGCGCCTGCGCTTCGGCATGCAGGATGGAAGAAGCTACACTTTAGAGGAAGTAGGGCAAAAGTTCGGCCTGACACGAGAGCGCATTCGCCAGATCGAAGGCAAAGCTCTGCGCCGCCTGCGCCACCCTCGTCGCAGCCGCCAACTGAAGGAGTATCTCACTTAAAGAAGTTATGGTGCCCCTGTAGCTCAGAGGATAGAGCAGAGGTTTCCTAAACCTTGTGTCGGGGGTTCGACTCCCTCCAGG
This sequence comes from Chloroflexota bacterium, assembly GCA_015222295.1. GTDB lineage: Bacteria > Chloroflexota > Dehalococcoidia > GIF9 > AB-539-J10 > JADFUZ01. The sequence goes on from JADFUZ010000122.1 coordinate 3,833, forward strand.
GGCGCCTCCCATCCAACCAGCAGCGAAGACTTCACGGGAGCCCCTCTGAGCCAACTTCTGAGAGAGGCTCCTTTTTTTTCTCTCCTTGCCTTTTTGGCCCATTCCGGCTAAAATCAAGAGCGGAGGAGACCATGGCCAAAGAGACCATCCTGGTGGTTGACGACGAGAAGAATATTGTCGAACTAGCCACACTCTACCTGGAGAAAGAGGGCTACCGTGTGGAGGACGCCTATGACGGAACTGAGGCCCTGGCCAAGATAAAATCCTTGCAGCCAGCCCTGGTCGTCCTCGACCTGATGCTGCCTGAGATTGATGGCTGGGAGGTGTGCCGGCGAGTTCGAAGGGAATCCGACGTTCCCATCATTATGCTGACCGCCCGCGATGACGACGTTGACAAGATCGTAGGTCTGGAGCTGGGAGCCGATGACTACCTGACCAAGCCATTTAACCCTCGTGAATTGGTGGCCCGAGTACGGGCTGTGTTGCGCCGCTACGAGAAGGCCTCTCGCCCGGGGCAAGTCATCAAGATCGGGCAAGTGACGATAGATCCCCAGCGGCGCGAAGTTACGGTGGGAGACAGGCTGATTGAACTGCGGACCCAGGAGTTCGACCTCCTCCTGGCCCTGGCTCAGCACAAAGGCATCGTCCTCAGCCGGGATCAGCTCCTCGACCTGGCCTGGGGCTTCGACTTCTATGGCCAGACCCGTACTGTTGACATACACATTGCCCACCTGAGAGACAAACTAGCCGGTAGCGATCTGGTCATTGATACGGTGTGGGGAATAGGATACAAACTGGTGGCTGACTAAACACGGAGAGACCAAAGATGTTCACCAGTCTGCGCGCGAGATTGATCGTCTCTTATATAGTTATCATACTCATCTGCCTTGTTCTGGTCAGCCTGGCCTCGATTCTCCTATTGAGCCGCTTCCAGGCCAGGCTTGTCTTTTCGGGACTGGTTGAGGCCGCCGTGCCCACTGCGCTCCGGGTAAACGGCCTATTGCAGCGGGACCGGTCGCCTGTGGAAATCGCCGCGCTCTTGCAAGAACAAGCCGAGAGACAACAAGTCCGCATCCTCCTCCTCACGCCTAGAGGACAAGTACTGGCTGATACCCAGGATGATTGGACCGGAAAACAAGCCAAAGTCGCCCTGGACGAAATCCACAAAGACCCTGGAACATCCTACGTCCACGGTAGTTTGACCACCCCCAGCGGCGACAACCAACTCTACGTTGCTCTGTCCGCAACGCCCCTGCGCCTTGCTACTGAAGGCGAGGAGAGCCAACGCATCGTGTTCGTGGCTCTCCTCGCCTCGCCACGTCGTGGCCTTCGAACTGTCCTCGAAGATATAGCTAAGCGTTTTCTCCAGGCCGGCCTAGTGACACTAGTCATCTCGCTCATCTTGGCCCTGATCATTGCCCGCTCCATCGCCAAGCCTCTGCAAC
>JADFUZ010000123.1 GCA_015222295.1 Chloroflexota bacterium
CGCCTGGGGTGGGGGGCGCATTGCAGTCAGGCCCGCAACCGGCTATGACCACGGTGAGCAAGCCCAGCAACAACACCAGGATGAACCAGCTTTTGTTGTTTGTCGAGGCATTCATCGTCGTTACCTCCCGTCCCTGGAACGTGTTGTGTGTTGCGTATTTCGCTTTGAGAGGGGCATGATAACTTGACAACCATCTCTTGCGCAGGTACACTGTCCACAGTTTTGACTGGACCTGGTTGACTGACAAAACTCTGGATTGGCCCTGGGAACAAGAAATGGGACGCAGATTCACGCTGATGAACGCTGATTTTCTGGTTTTACTGACAGATAATCTGCGTCCTAAAAGGCTTGTCAGTCAATCAACTGAACTGTAACGATTTTAGCACAATGGGGCGTGTAGGGCAAATTGGCGACCGACGACGCCGTTTGCAAACATAGGCGCAAGTCTGGCACATCACTGGCGTTTAGGGGCTAACTGGTGCTGGGCGGGTCGCGCTAGAGGACACTCTGTGGTTGGTTTCGATGGGGGGTTGACGAAGTGACTGTGTGGAGTATACTTATGGCATGGCCTCAATCTGGAACCTGAGTGCAAAGCTCTGCGTTCTGCTCTGGTGATCTGGTGGTTGACTTGCATGCCAATAACAGGTATAATCAGCATTTGAGGCGAGTTCTTGTGAAGGCTTTGCCGTGAACTCGGCCGAGTGGTTGGGCTGAGTGGCACTTCTTATCGCATAGGTACGCAGAGAACACCGGAATTCCGGTCTGCGGCTTTACTGGTTGCAGTGGAGGTAGGTATGGCACTGAAGGGGAACCTGCGAGATTTCAGCACGACGCAGTTGCTCAACTTGATCAATCTGGCGCGTAAGACGGGTACGCTGACGATTGACGCGAAACGTGAACGGTCGCGCCTCTGTTTTAAGGAGGGCAGGCTCATCTACGCTACATCAGATGACGATGGTGGTCATTTAGCTATGATGCTTCAGCGATCTGGCAAGCTCACGGAAGAGCAGGCTCGTGCGATCCAGTCCCGGACTGATATTAAGAGTGACAAGGAACTGGGTCTGTTGTTGATGAATGCAGGCTATGTGAGCCAGGACGACATTGTACGGAGTGTGCAAAGCTACATTTTGAACAGTGTCTATCCTCTTTTTACCTGGGTGGATGGAAAATTCCGCTTCGAAGCGAGCGTGCTGCCGTTTGAAGATCGCATTACCATTCCCATTAACCTGGAGAATGTGATTATGGAGGGCAGCCGCCGCATGCAGGAGTGGGAGCATCTGCTGGACTACTTGCCCGACCTTGACATAGCGCTCAGATTTGTCGAGCGCCCTAGTGTACGTATGCGTGACATCAACATGAGCGTCGAGGAGTGGCGTGTGGTTTCTTTCATCAACCCGCGCAATACTGTTCGTCAGATTGCTCAGTATAACAACATGAGTGAATTCCAGATTCGCAAGATTGTATATGCCTTGTTGCAGGCGGGGTTGGTGGAGTTAACCCGGCCAGCAGGAGTCAAGCCGGCGCCTGGTGCGCCGGGTAAGGCTCCTGTGACCATGCGCCCGCCGGCGGTCAAGCGTGGTGTGGTCGAACGACTAATCAGTTTCTTTCAGCAGAGATCATGACAGTGTAGATAATCGAGAGAGACGGTAACGATGCAGACAGTCAAGATAGTGGTGACCGGTCCCTTTTCGGCGGGCAAAACACAATTCATCCAGTCAATAAGTGAAATTGACGTCGTTGCGACGGAGAGAAAGATATCTCGCGCAGAGGAGCGCGTCAAGGATCAGACTACGGTGGCGATGGACTTTGGACGTATCAGTGTGGCTGATGACCTGGTGCTCTACTTGTTTGGTACCCCAGGTCAACGTCGCTTTGACTTTATGTGGGAGATTCTCGCAGAAGGTATGCTCGGATTTGTCGTCTTGCTCGACAGTGTCAAGCCGGAGACATTTCGTGAGGCGCGCAGTATTCTCGACACTTTTCGTGCCTACGCGCCCGTGCCCTACGTCGTCGCTGCCAACAAACAGGACCTGGAGGACGCATGGGCTCCTGAAGACTTGCGCATTGCACTGCGCATCCCTTCAGAGATCAAGGTGCTGCCTTGTGTGGCCACCGATCGAGAGAACGTCCAGCAAGTGTTGTTGGAACTCCTCTTCTCAGTCCTTGAGATAATGGATGCGGAAGGTTAAGGGCGCAGGCGGGGGAGCAGACAAGCTGTCTCGTAGCCGGGGTTAGTATTATGTATGGCGACGCAGACCTCGCCTGTGCACTTCTGAATCATATTTTCTCGGCGGTCGAACCATGCGAGACAGCAGGTTCGACCGTTGTATATTATCAGGGTCTGTAACCTCATTTTAACGAAATTGCAATGGTTTCTACATTCTTCTGCTACGATTTTATGATATATTAATGACAGTGGCAGTCTGTATCCCTCTGTTCCAGGGGGCCTGGAACCTCTGGCAATCTGAGGGGGTAGATCGGTTATAGTTGGGTCACTGAAAGTGATGTTTCTATGAGTTCCATTGTTACCGACCGTGGGCTAGTTCATTATGAGACCATCGGCCAAGGACAGCCTGTGATTATGCTGCATGGCTGGCTGGAGTCGTGGGACCACTGGCTAGGAACGATGGAGTCGCTGGGCCGTGACTATAAGGCGTATGCGCTTGACTTCTGGGGCTTTGGTGAGTCCGGGAAGCAAGGAGGGAGCTTTACGGTACGTGACTACATCGAGATGGTGGACCAGTTTATGGAGCGCTTGGGGATCAAGCAGGCGCCTGTCGTAGGCCATTCTATGGGTGGCACCGTCTCGCTTGGCCTGGCGCTGGATCACCCTGAGCGAGTTCAGAGGGTGGCGGTGGTGGGTTCTCCCATTGTGGGCGATGGGCTGGCTCTCATTCTGCGGTTGTCGGCGCGTCGCTCCCTGGCTGCCCTGTTCTACCAGGTGTTCCCACTAGGCATCCGGCTACTCTCTCCAATCTATGCGCGGGACTGGAGGACCTGGTACAAGATGTTTGAGCGTGATCTTTCGCGCACCACGTTGGAATCTTTTTACTATAGCATTGCTTCGTTGCGCAAAACGGACCTGCGTCCACGGTTGAAGGAGATTCGAATGCCGGCGCTGGGCATCTACGGCCGGATGGATCGCATTGTGAGTCCCAGGCAGGGCGATGTCCTGGCGCGGGGTACACCCATGGCTGTAGTACGCTACTTTGAGCGTTCAGGCCACTTTCCCATGTTGGACGAGCCTGAGCGGTTCTATCAGACACTATGCGAGTTCCTGGGCAACCAGCCTGGTCCGTAGCGGTGTGGCCGGGGCTTCGGCGTGAGGACCTATGTATGACAGATGGGCCTGTACCTGTAGTTCAGGAGCCGCTCCAGTATTTCTTTCCCAACAAAATGGGACGGATCATACTCCTGGCGATGGAAGATGTGATGGGGCGCAACGGCGTGAATGCGGTACTGAATCTGGCCCGGCTTCAACACCGTATTGGAGATTATCCGCCGAACAACTTTGACAAGGAGTTTGCCTTCGACGAGGTCGGGCAATTGCTACAGGCGCTGGACGAGATGTATGGCCCACGCGGTGGACGTGGGTTGGCGCGGCGGGCCGGGCGCTCATGTTTCAAGTTCGGGGTCAAGGACTTTGGGCCCATGCTGGGTATCGCGGATCTGGCTCTTCGTGTTCTGCCCCTGGGGATGAAACTCAGGGTGGGTTTTGAGGTTCTGGCCCAGACGTTCAACAAGTTCACCGACCACCTGGTGCAATTGGGGGAGGACGAGTCATATTTTCACTGGATTATGGAGCGTTGCGGCACGTGTTGGGGGCGCAAGACTGACTCGCCCTGCTGCCATCTGGCTGTAGGTATCCTGGAGGAGAGACTGTATTGGATTAG
>JADFUZ010000124.1 GCA_015222295.1 Chloroflexota bacterium
CGCAGCGTTATCGAGGCCTATGAGTCAGAGGCCAAGAAGATGATGGGAGAGGTTCATTACGCATGAGAATTCTGGGCATTGAGACTTCTTGCGATGAAACAGCAGCCTCAATTGTCGAGGATGGCAGCAAAATCATCTCCAACATCGTGGCTTCGCAGGTGGATATTCACGCTCGCTACGGCGGCGTAGTTCCTGAAATCGCCTCTAGGCAGCACATCATCACTATTATCCCGGTAATGGATGAGGCAATGTCCAAAGCCCAGATCTCCTGGAAGGATATCGATGGCATTGCTGTCACCTATGGCCCCGGCTTAGCTGGATCGCTGCTGGTAGGCGTTAATGTGGCTAAGGCCATGGCCTTAGCCCAAGGATTGCCCATCACGGGGGTTAACCACCTCGAAGCGCATATCTACGCGAACTGGTTGGAAACAGAGAAATCTCCCTTCTTCCCCTGTCTCTGTCTTATTGTCTCTGGCGGGCATAGCGACTTGGTGCTGATGAAAGGACATGGCGAATTTGAAAAGCTGGGGCAAACCCGCGATGATGCTGCCGGAGAGGCTTTTGACAAAGCGGCTAGAATCTTAGGATTGGGCTATCCCGGCGGTCCGGCCATTGAGCAAGCAGCTCAATCTGGAATAGCCCGATTCGCTTTGCCGCGAGCCTGGCTTAAGGGTAGCTACGACTTCAGTTTCAGTGGCTTGAAAACAGCCCTATGGCATCTCGCTCAAAGGGAAGAGATTCTGCCTAGTGATTCTAGGGTGGGTGATGCCGCCGCAAGCTTTCAATCCGCTGTTGTAGATGTCCTAGTAAGCAAGACTATTAAGGCGGCAAAGGAATTGGGTGTGGGACAAATCTTGCTTAGCGGAGGTGTGGCAGCCAATAAACTCCTAACAGAGCGCTTCCTGAATTCCTCGCCAACCCCCATTCTTGTCCCCCCTCCCTATCTATGCACTGATAATGCTGCTATGGTAGCTGTATGTGGCTATTATCATTTTCAAACCGGTCAAATAAGCGGTTATGACCTTGACGTAGTCCCGAGCCTTGGCCTTGGCTAACCAGAAGGATTCTGCGCAGGTTCCCTCAGTCTGTGCCCAGAGTGACCCCTCTCACTGGTATCCTGCGAGCCAGACACGCCTTCATAGCCCCTTGCACAATCTGATGAGGCCCTATGGAGAGCGAGAAGGAAGCCGTGGCGCTTAGGCCTAATGCCTCCCGTCGGGGTTCCTTTCAGGGGGACGTGTCTCGTGAACTAACCACTTCGGTCTATGAGCTAAATAGACTGATGAACTGTGAGGCAATTTCAAAGCTCGACGGCGCTGATTCCCAGTGCGTCACTCAGGGCCTTTATCTCTCCCACATGATTGCCGTAGACTACGGCGTGGTGGTTTCCCAAGGCACAGCGGACGAAGCTGCGCACATCGTTCACTCTTGCTGATATCGTCGTTCTGCAAGTCGTCGTGTCCCGGCAGTCAACCAACTCTCCCCGAAGAAGCATGATCTTGTCCATATTCCTGGCTAGCCGGGCGATGGTCACTTCCTGCCCCATGTCGAGTTCCACATGTGCCGTGACCCCGTGACCCCCATGATAATTCCTTAACGTGTAGGGCCTAGGCGGCTGGCTGAAACCGGCCATTCGGGTGGGTACGACGCAGTGAGAGATCATAAGGACGTTACTTTGCGGGTTTGCCCCAACGATGTTTCCCATGAAGGCGGGCCCGTCAGCCACGTATCCTAGCATCATCATCGTCAATAGGGCACTAACATCGGCCTCGCAAGCAGCATGGATCCCTTCATCACGAAGCCTAGTCATGGCATAGCACGGAGGTGGAAGCTCCAGCGCCGTCAGCTCAACACAGTTGATGGCCATAGCGTTTGCCTTCCTGTGTGCCAGTATGTCGGACAGGGCGAGAAACAGCCGGGCAGCATCCGTGACATCGGACGTACTGGGTTCAACAACGTCTTCGGCTTCCTGCACCCACCGTTGGGCCAATGTCTGCGCCTTCCCTTCGTCAATCATGGGCAGTTGCGCCACCAATTCCCTGATCTCCACAGGGCTGAACTCGACACCCAGCTTCTCCCGCGCTAACTCTAGGTCCGGCAAATGATGCCAGCGAGAAAATATCGGAGGAGGAAATCCAAACAGCGCTATCCGTGTCTTTTGCAGCTTTTTTCTCGCGTCGAGCAGTCGAATCTCCTCGTCAATGTCCTGGAAATCGAGAGCTATGGTTATGCCGGCCCGGCTGTGCCTCTCGACACCGAAGGCGTACAGAGCTAACATAGGTCTGTGTTGACCGCTGAATGCCACTATCGGCAGCCCCCATTGGAACAGGCTTTGCACAGGCATCACTCCAATGAGATAGACAAGCAGCGCATCAGCTTTTAGAGAATCCCTCTTGAGCTCTGCAAGGTCGTTTTCGTTTCGCACAATGGTGTCTTCAAGCAAGGCGGACCTACTCTGAAGCTTTTCCCTTAACTCCTTGCTTAATTCCGCCACCTTCAGCGCCACAGCCTCTCCATCAGCAACGAACTCAACCGAGCCGTCAGATCGGCAGAACCAGCCCTCGCGCCTACCCAGGACAATGATAGGTTTGACTTTGATCTCCATGGTCTGTCCTCCTATTTATCGGTCGAGTTCTAACTTCAACAAGCGCTAGCCTAAAGTTTGTTTTGCGGATGCGATGCCTTCATTCCCTCTACCGTCACGTAGCCTGCCAAGGCAAACTCCACGGCCATTATAGCATCGGACAGTGACCTGCAGTATCCCTTGCCACTGATGAATAAGCGAAAGACACTAGGCTAGGGGGCCTGAACGCTATGGTGTCCGACTTGGTCTATGGAAGGGACTGATAGCAACATAGTACAGTTACGTCTGCATACACCTGAAGCAGAGTGTTCTCATCACTACACTTGCGCCGTTACATTCATGCCAAAAGGAGGGACAGGTTTAAGCAGTCTATCATAGTAGAGGCAGACACACAGCTTCATCGCGCAATGTGCGTTGCTAAGCAGTCTGGCAGGTCAAAACCACACCTGTATCTCTTCACGCAAGCAAGCTCAAGAAGAAGAGGTTTCTGGCAATTGTGATTACTCTACAACGATCATGTATTCCCAACACACCCAAAGCTAACGTTTAGCCTCGTTTTGGCAACTGCATAGATTTGTACCCTCACAGCGTAACACGACTGGGACAAGTGTGCGACCAATTATGCACGAGCCGTGCTCCAGTTCCAAAGACAGACTAAGGAAGCAGCGCTTAGCCGCTCGATAGGGATCGCCAACTTCAACCCTGTCGCAAGCAGAACTGCACTTTAAATGCTCATCTCCAAAACCGTTGACTTGTTCCCCTTAGTTCGGCGACGTATAATGTCCGCAAGCAGCTTAACGATATTAAGGAGGAAATCGTGAATGGATTCGAGGATGGGACGCATCAGGATAGTGCTGTCTCGAGTGGTCACGCCGACCGGGAAACCATCAGTTCGTTAATTGCTGACCTGTCCAGAAAGGATGGGGTGGTGCGTGAGAGCGCACGTCAGTCCTTGGTGGCTATCGGGACACCGGCTGTGGCCCTTTTGATTGAAGCGCTGGTACATCCGAAAGAGTCGGTGCGGTGGGAGGCTGCCAAAGCGCTAGGCGAGATTCGCAACCCGGCAGCAGCACCAGCGCTCGTGGCAGCCTTAGAAGATAAGGTATTTGATGTCCGCTGGCTGGCAGCTGAGGGATTGATCGCCTTAAGGGGTGAGGGGCTGGTGCCTTTGCTGGAGGCACTAACCGAGCGCCCGGATTCGCTCTGGCTGCGGGACGGCGTACATTACGTCCTCCGTGAGGTGTCAGCAGGGGAGCTTAACGAGGTCTTACGGCCAGTACGAGCCGCACTGGATGGTATTGAGCCATCAGTGGAAGTGCCCTTCGCAGCTAAGACCGCTCTGAATAAGCTGATGGAACGAGAGAGTCAGCGTGACAGCCAGTGAGAGCTCTGACCAATCAGTGGAAGTGTCGCTGGCTGGGGCCAGTCGCGACCCGGGGAAATCATCCATAGGTTCATCTCTTGGCTTCTTTCACCAAGAATCCCGAATGGTGCCGATCAAAGATTCTGTACCCCATCAGTTTCACTCGATCTTGAATGAGGAACATGCCCAGACAGTAACCCCAGACCAGCCCGGCCAAACTCCAGCTAAGCGGGGCCATAAGCAACCCGTGTACCGCAATGAGCGTAGCCAGCAACTGAGCACCAAGCGTTGCTGCCAGCAGGATCGGTGCCGGCCGGGTAGACCAGAAGGGCCCCCGGGTGCGGGCGCAAAAGAGGGTTAAGATGCCCCCCACAGAGAGGTTCAGATATACCAGGGTCCGAAGCGTCTCATGACTGAGATGGAAGACACTCTCACCGATGTAGAAGATGCCGAAGGATCGGATAATCGCAAACACACCCAGCACCCCCGCAATGCCCATCACTATCCGCATATTCCAGACTTCAGGCTGGTTGGAGTAACGGGTGCGGTCATAGGCAATGGACAGAATAGCGCCGTCGTTGAGCATTGCCAGTAGCACTATCATGATCGCCGTTACCGGGTAGAATCTGAAGAGCAGGATAGCCAGGGTCAAGAATCCCAAGAGCGCGACCGTCTCAGAAATTCGGTAGATGGCATAGCTGTTCATCCGCTGAAAGATCTTGCGGCTCTCCTTGACAGCGTCAATGAGCACGGAGAGGCCAGGAACCAGCAGCACGATATCAGACGCTGCCCGGGCGGCGTCGGTAGCGCCAGCAACAGCAATCCCAGCATCAGCCTTTTTCAGCGCCGGTGCGTCATTCACACCGTCGCCGGTCATGCCCACGATGTGGCCCCGTTGTTGCAGCACATCAACAATGTGGTATTTGTGCTCGGGGAACACCTGCGCAAAGCCGTCGGCTCGTTCGATTGCGTCGGCCACCTGACCAATTTCATGGTGTTTCGTTTCAGCGAAGAGGCTGGCATCCAGGATGTTTCCACCCAAGCCCAACTCGTGCCCTATCTCTTTACCGATGGCAACCTGATCCCCGGTGACCATCTTCACATTGATGCCCATCTGCTCCGCCATCTCAACGGTCGCCCTGGAATCCTCCCGTAGTGGGTCGTAGAGGGGGATTATACCCAGAAGCTGCCACTGGTCTTGATTATGAGTGCGGGCGACTCCCAGAGAACGAAAGCCCCGCGCCGCAAATTCGTTTACTGCTTCCTCAACCCCAGATTGGAGCTTGGCCGCGTCGGGGTCCAACGCCAGGATCACCTGGGGTGCGCCCTTGGTCACCTTGAAAGCTCCCCCGTCCTGGCATTTCACCGTAGCTTCCGTGCGTTTGTGAACGGGGTCGAAGGGCTGGAAGTGGACTACCTGGTACGCATCTCGTTGTGGGCTATTCTTCACGCTGCTGAGCACCGCTTGGTCAATGGGGTCGTCATCCTTCGCCCGCGAAGCCAGTGCCGCCGCCA
>JADFUZ010000125.1 GCA_015222295.1 Chloroflexota bacterium
CTTCAGTACTACAGCTACATCCTGCTGTACGACCTGTTCTTCATGCTTGACGACCTCATCATCTTTGCATCGGCCGCTTTCGCCGTGACTTCCAGCCTGGGAGAGAGGTATGCGAAGTACTGCAAACCGATAGGCGGGGCGATACTGCTCCTCCTGGGTATGTTGCTCCTCTTTGCCCCGCACTGGCTGCGGTAGCACGAGTATGATTCTCGTACTCTCATCCGACTTCGGGGTGAAGGCGGTAGGCATTGAGGTTCAGGGCCCATTTGACAGTTCAGGTGCCTTAGGGTAATATCACTCTTATGATGAACATAGTGATGAATGGCCCTCAGCCATGAAAATTTCCACTAGAGGGCGCTACGGCACAACTGCAATGCTCGACCTGGCTCTTCACTACGGAGAGGGGCCTGTTCTAGTAAGGGATATTGCCAGAAGGCAGAACATCTCGGAACGATACCTGGAGCACCTGCTCATCTCTCTCAAAGTAGCCGGGATGGTGAGGAGTACCCGTGGAAGACGCGGCGGATTCACCCTGGCTAAGCCGCCTGCCCACGTAAGGCTCAGCGAAATCATTCAGGCCATGGAAGGGTCCCTGGCTCCCGCTGACTGTGTCGATAGCCCTCAGGCGTATCCACAAACAGCTCTCTGCGCAATCTACGACCTCTGGGCGGAGATGAAGACGGCCCTGGACAGGATACTGGAGTCTACGACCCTCGAAGCCCTGGCTGAACGGCAGAAACGGAAGTGGAGCCTGAAACAGTCAACTGGCGATACTGGTGATAGATAGATAGGAGGTAGAACATGCGAGAAAACGTAGAAGCGGCCCTGCAGCAGGTAAGACCTGGATTGAAGGCCGATGGAGGCGACGTGGAACTGGTGGACGTAACTGACGGCGTGGTCAAGCTGAGGCTCAAAGGCGCCTGTTCCGGCTGCCCCATGGCAACCATGACATTGAAGCTGGGGATTGAGCAGGTGCTCAAAGAGCGCGTGCCTGGAGTCAGAGAGGTGGTGGCCGTCTAAAAAGCCGACCACATCGTAGCGAGACAAGAGTGAAACCGGATATGAGGCTCAAATGCCGGAAGAAGTGGCAGTCCCACGGCTTTCCGGCTAGATGCGAGGAGAAATCGGCTCTCGCAGCTAGCGATTAGGAGATGAGAATGCCGATATATGAATATGTTTGTCCTGCTTGCAAGTCGAAGTTTGAACTACTCTGCCCTTCAAATGAGTCCAATGGGGTTGCCCCCTGTCCCCGTTGCCACAATGAGGCTGGGCGGGTATTCTCCTCCTTCGTTTCCATGTCTAAGGGCGCTGATGGCACATCCACTTCGATTGGAGGGGGCTCAGCCTGCGACACATGTTCTGCTCTGAGTTGCGCTACCTGCCAGAGCTAGCGGAGGCAAGTCAAATGCTGGAAATAAGAGACCTCAAACTGACACTCAATGGCAAACCGATACTGGATGGTCTGAACTTTGCCGTGGAGAAAGGCAGAATACACGGGCTGCTCGGCGTGAATGGAGTCGGCAAAACGACCCTGGCGAACTTGCTGATGGGGATAAGTTATCCCGACAAGGGCAGCATAGTGTTTGAAGGCCAGGATATCACCCGGCGTGACATCTCCGAGAGAGCCAGGATGGGTATCACGCTAGCCTGGCAAGAGCCAGCGCGGTTCGAAGGCCTCACCATAAGAGAATACCTGAGGATGAACAGGCACTTGAGCCCAAGGGAGGCCAACAACTTCCTGTGGATGGTGGGACTTCCCCCGGCGGACTATCTGGACCGGGGAGTGGACACGAGCCTGAGCGGAGGTGAGAGAAAGAGAGTGGAGCTCGCCTGCGTGATGGCCATGAAGCCAAAGGTGGCTATTCTGGATGAGCCCGATTCCGGCATAGACGTCGTTTCACTGCCCCATATCATGAACGCGATAGCCGAAATGGGGAAACGGGGCTCGGCGGTGCTTCTGATTACGCACGGTGAAGAGGCAGTGAACGTCGCCGACGAGATACTGATAATGTGTGCCGGCAGGATAATCAACCACGGCCCGCCGCAGGCAATGTGCGAATGGTTTCGAGGCAATTGCTCCACGTGCAAGCACATTGGCCAGCCGGACCTCGAGGGAGCCTAGAAAATGGTCGCCGTCAGAGAATACGAAGCGATGCTCGAGGCCTACAGCAGGGCAGGCGGAAGCCTGGAGGCCTTGAGAAGCAAGGACGTGGGCAACCTCGTTATCCATGGCAACAAAGTGCTAGGGGTTAACGAGGCCCGGGGCATCAAGATAGAGACACAGGAGACAGAAACCGGGGTTAACGTCCATTTCCTGGTGGAGGAGGGAGCGAAGATCAGCCACCCGGTCCACCTCTGCTTCGGTGTCCTGCCCCAGCAGGGCCTCCAGGAGATAGTCCTTGAAGTTGAGGCGCTGGCCGACAGTGAGGTCGATGTGATTGCGCACTGTATTTTCCCTAACGCACTCGATGTGACACACCGAATGAATGCGGACATAGTGATCGGCGACCATGCCAGGTTCTGTTACCACGAGACTCACTATCATGGCGAGTCGGGCGGGGTCAACGTGATACCCCACGGCAGAATAAGGGTGGGCAAGAAAGGCTTGTGGCAGAGTTCCTTTACGCTGATAGAAGGTTGCGTGGGTACGCTGGACTACGATTTCGAGGTCTTCGGCGATGAAAAAAGCGTCAGCGAGCTACTGGTCAAGGTCTCCGGCAAGAAGGAAGACGAAATAAACGTAGTCGAGAGAATCTACCTCGAGGGCAAGGAAGCCCGGGGCTTGGCCAAGACCCGTCTGGTATTGAGTGATAACGCCCGGGCACTATTCAGGGGCGAGACATACGGCAATGCTCCTTTCGCCAGGGGTCACGTTGACTGCCTCGAAATTGTGAACGGCGACGGAGTAGTGGCGAAAGCGATACCGGTTGTCTGTGTGAACGACAAGAGGGCAAAGGTCACCCATGAGGCCGCCATAGGCAGCATCGACAGCAAGCAGATGCAGACACTGATGGCAAGGGGTTTGAGTGAGGAAGAAGCGGTTGACGTGATAGTGAAGGGCATCTTGAGGTGACGTTCCAAGGTGACAGGAAGGACGTCATCACGTACCGAAGGCGAGAAGCTGCGTGCCCGACCCCCTCGAACACCCGCCGCGATGCCTTTGACCTCCAAAGTTCGCGATGCTACACTTGCCTGAGCTATGAAACGGATCGGCATCCTGTATCACCCCAAGAAAGAAGAAGCCCTGGACCTCGCCGCCAAACTCGAAGGCCTGCTGGCCGCACAGGGGATATCCCCTTGGAAATGCTCCGCCTGGGATGACGGGGCGGCCAGGCCTCAAGTGGCCGGCTCGGACCTGGTCCTCAGCATCGGGGGGGACGGCACCATCCTTCACTCCGCCCGGATAATCGCCCCGCTGACAGTGCCGATCCTGGGCGTGAACCTGGGCAAGCTGGGGTTCATCACCGAGTTGAATCTCGAGGACGCTGTGGCCAGTCTACCCGACGTGCTGGCGGGTAAGGGATGGATTGAAGAGAGAGCCATGCTCGAAGCCGTCAGCGACGAGAAGCGATTCCTGGCCCTGAACGACGTCGCGGTAAGGTCCACCGCCGTCCGC
>JADFUZ010000126.1 GCA_015222295.1 Chloroflexota bacterium
AGAAGCCGGATGTCCTGATAGGCAATGGGATGCTGGCAGCTTCTCTTCTAAGGTTCGTGGGTGAAGCGCCCTTGAAAGTGGGAATCATTCATCATCTGTATCATACGACAAAGCTGGGTGGTCAAGACGGACGTATGGCCTGGCTCGTTGGAACACTGGAGCGGGCAGCGCTGCGCCTGGTCAAGCTGGATAGAATCGGAGTGGTCAACCCTCTGGTGAAGGACATTCTGGTGAGGAGGGGGTTCCGCGAGGACAGAATCGTCGTTGTCGGCAATGGTGTCAACACGGACGACTACCTTTTTTCAGAAAGGAAGGTCCCCAATAGCCTGATCTACATTGGCAGTCTGCGTAAGCTCAAGGGGGTGGATTTGCTCATCGAAGTTGTCTCCATCCTGAAGAATACGATTCCAGGCGTCACGTTGCACATTGTTGGTGACGGGCCGAAGCGTGAAGAAGTGAAGAGAAGAATCGCTGCGTTGGGCATATCCGATAGCGTGGTACTGCATGGCTATGTACCAGAGAGGGAGAAGGTTGAGCTGCTGTCGAACTGCGCCGTGTACGTGTCCAACTCCAGGTTCGAAGGATTTGGGATCCCCGTGGTTGAAGCTATGGCCACCGGGACTGTGCCGGTGGTGAGCAACATCGGCGGCCATCAGTTCGTTCTTCAAGGTCAGGATGCCGGGTACCTGGTTGACAGTGTCGAAGAGATGGCAGTGAAGGTTGCCGATTTGCTGACCCATGAGGCCAGGCGCTCAGAACTGGCCAGAAACGGTCGTAAGCTTGTGGAGGAAAAGCGGACCTGGGTGAAGGTTGGCCAGAGGTACCGGGAGCTTATCGCGGTGGCCTGAGCGAATGTCTTGGAGGTGCTGTGAGATTGCGACGGCTTGGGCTTGCAACACCGGGTGAGAGGAGGCAGTTTCACTGTCGTTGAGTAAGGCTGGGATGAGTGCTAGAATAACATAAAGCGCTGGAGGGAAAAGAGATGGTTGCAGTGGACATGGCCTGGTACCGTGACCTCGTTATCTGCATCTCAGGGGTGGTGGCAGCGGTCGTGCTCATCGTGGTCGCAGTCCTATTCCACTCGCTTTGTCGCCGGATTACCGCTGCTTTGGACTCGGTGGAGAAGACTTCCGGCCGGGCAGAGTCCGCGCTGGATTCCATAAAGGCGGCTTCGGACAGGGTGAGTTCCGTGCTGGATTCGATAGAGAGTATTCCGGCGACTATACGCGGGATTTCTTCCGAAGTCAGGACGGAGGCAGTCAAGCCTCTGGCCCGGGCAGCGGCCCTTGTTCAAGGCGTACGTGAAGGTATTGACACAGTCGGCCGGCTTTTCCGGGGAAGAGAAGGAGGAAAACATGGAGCAAGAGAAGGAGGGGAACATGGAGGATAGGAGTACGGGTCACGGGTTCGTCAGCGGGTTTGTTGTGGGGGCAGTCATTGGCCTCGCGATCGGGGTTCTCTATGCGCCACGGCGGGGGGAGGAGATGAGGGAGATGGTGAAGGAGGCGGCAGACAAGGTTAGGGAACGGACAAGCGAGGCGGTCGCGAAGGTCGAGGAAGCTGCTGCTGAGGCGGTCAAGACGGTGAAGGGAGCGCACGGGGAGGCCCCAGCGACAGGTAAGGAAGCGGGATAGGCCTCTGCTGGGCCAGATAGCGGACGTGGCAACGAACTGGGCGTGAGCAGCGCGCAGGAGTTAGGGGAGTTTGTACTCTAGAGCCCGCGAGTATCGGTTGAATGCCGCGGTCATGCTGAGTCTGGGGTGCTGACTTTTTCGATGTCTGGGGAAGAGTCTGCCGAGTTCGTCGGCGCAGGTTAACATATCAGCGAATGCCTTCGCAGTTGCCTATTGCTGACCTCAGGTGTGGCTAGTGGGCCGCTACAACCTTGTTTCTCAGAAGACCGATGCCCTCGATTTCGACTTCCATGACGTCACCGACCTTCACGGGATAGTGTCCTCCCTCGGGCGTGCCGGTAAAGACCACGTCACCCGGGTGGAGTGTCATGAAGGCTGAAATATGGCTAATGATCTTCTCGGGGCCGAATACCATCTGGCTGGTATTGCTATCCTGTATAGTCTGGCCGTTTATCCTGGCTCTGATAGAGAGGTTGTGAGGATCAATGCCCATGGCAAGGCATGGTCCTAATGGACTGGCTGTGTCAAAGCCTTTGGCTCTGGTGAGACGTCCGTCCTTCTTGAACAAGTCCGCGAGCCCGAGGTCATTCCCGCAGGTGTAGCCCAAAACGTAGTCCAGGGCGTTCTCTGCGGGAACGTTCTTGGCCTCCCGTTTCATCACGCAGCACAACTCTCCTTCGTGTTGAAGGTTCTGGGATATGGGTGGATAGACGACGTCGCCCTCCGGGTGGACCATCGTGCCAGCCGGCTTGAAGAACACAGTTGGCTCCTCCGGTACCGGCATACCCAGCTTGCGGATTTCCCCCATGTAGTTGTAGCCACAGGCAACCATTATGCTCGGCTCTGCCGGTGCGAGCAGCCTGACATCGCTCAGACGGCAGAGCTGTTTTCCCCTGCTGAAGTCGCCGTACAGGTCGCCAAGCAGGGAGAATATGGTGTCATCCTCGAGAATACCCCAATCTACCCTGCCCTGCCATTGGAAACGTACAATTCTCATGACTCCTCCTCTTTTCCTGTTGCTTCTGTTGTCTGGCCAGTGTGCTTCGCCCCAACCGCGGGCGGCTCATTGGCGGGCCCCTGTCTGGCGTCGGTCCGGCTGTACCTCCCACCCGCGCTTACTCCGCGTATTGTAGACCAAAGGTTGCCCCGACTCAAGGTCTTGCTGAGTTCACGGAGTCCGTCGGTCTGTTGAGCTGATTGAATCGCTAGCTGGTGGCTAGTAGGTACGGGGTCGCCAGGGGGGCTGCAAGGTCAGAATTGGAGCTCATCGCCGCCGCGCTGTTTTTGACCCTTGAAGTACTGTCTCCACAGTTGGCGTGCCTACGCAGCCACCGTTCCAGTGCTAGCTTTTGCAGCAGGACGAGGTTGTAGCCCTTGGTATTATGCGGGAGAAGCTGGGTTTTGTCTGCACAGGGCGCCAGTTTGAGGCAGGGGAACTCATCGCACTGCTAGCAGAACTGAAGGCCTTGCTGACGTATGCAGGACCGGTAGGTCGGGCAGAAGGGACTAGGAGTCGCAGCGTAGCTTGCCGGCCTTGGCGAAGTTGCCCTTATCTATGTCACGTATGTTGACGAGCACCGCGTCGGGCTCCACGTTGAAGTGCTTGACTACCGCTACGGTGATATCCTTTACGAGCGCTCTCTTCTGCTCGATAGTCCTCCCCTCTAGTGCGTCCACTGTTATTATCGGCATTTCTGTGTTACCTCCTTGGCAGCTTACGACGCGGGAAGCTTGGCAGGGACATAGCGGCAAATCAAACTGCGAAAACGTTCAGGGCGTGGAATAATGCGGAGGAGCGGTGGGATTGTGGCGTCTTTGGCATGTGATTGTAGGACGCGGCGGGGAGTATTGCCAAGGGCCCGAAACGCCGGTAGACTTGTGTGCGCTGGTGAAGGGAGTGTGGCGATTAATCAGGGGTGCTTTAAT